>JAAWSH010000026.1 GCA_022801475.1 Acutalibacter sp.
GAGATCTTCGGAGAAGGCTTTTACATGATGGACGTGAGGTGCAAGCGCCTCAGCGAAAGCTACGATATCATTCCCGTCATGGTGTCGGAGAGGCTCATGGACGTGAGCGCGGCCATCGATGCCCGGGGCGAACTGCTGGCCTATTGGGCGAAAAGGCACCCTGGATATCGCTGGCACCTATACTTGCCGGAAGAAAACCGGGAAGCTATAGCCTATCTGACTGGACGGGGCCACCAGGAGGTATCTCAAGAAAATGTAGATGTGCTTTTGTTTGAGAGCTACACCCTGCGTCCCGCCCAGAAGCAGGTGGTACAGGTGGGCCCAAAAGACTTTTCCCTGTTTCAGCAGGTCCACCAGCTGTTTGAAGGGGATATGTATTGGACCAGCGAACGGATCGCGGAGGCGATGGAGGACTGGGAACTGTTCGCTTGTGTAGAGCAGGAGGTGTACCAGGGAGTGCTGTACTATACCTACTGCAACCGGGGCCAGCGGCCAGACCTGGAGATTTTTGGCATTGATCTCTCCCCACAGGGAACGCTCCAGACGGAAGAGGCTCTTCTAGTGGCCGCGTTAAACCACGCGAAGAATCAAAATGCCCGCAGTATGTACTTCTTTAATGAGGGAGAAATCCACCAAACCGCCCTGGAATTGGGATTCCGCCATGTGACCACAGCACACTATTTTGAGGGGAGCCTCTAATCTGGGACAAGCGGGGAGATTACGGTCTGGATCTTTGCCGGGGAGTGTGGGTATTGCCGGGAAAAAGCCCTGCATATCCGGCGGCATACGGTTTGGCTATTTTCAAAGCTGGCTCTGGGAAGCAACAGTACGTATTGACAAACACTGCACTGGGCCATAGCGTCTCCCTGGCGCAGCAAAGGAGGGATCATCTGGCGCAGGTTGTCCATCACCAGGTCCAGGCTGCGGCGGCCAAGGCTCTGGCTGTTTTTGCCGCTGATCGTGAGCACCGCCAAGCAGGCCTCTTCTCCGCTGCGGGCAGAGTCCCGGGCTTGTAGCTGGTATAGGGCTCGGAACACATCGTATTCACAGCAAAAGGCTCCGGGACGAGTTGCTTCCCTGAGCTGCTCAATAATGCCTGCCGGGGGCACGGTCTGGTTGTTGACCCGGCTGGCGGCTTTTCGATAAAGGGCTTGGGCCTGGGGCCTAGGCAATGTGCCCAGAGTACGCATAAGCAGCTGGCTCATGTTTTCATAGAGCCGGGCGGCGGCGGCGGGTTCTTCTAGTTTCATCAAGGCAGCCATGCGGCGGCAGGCCAAATCCTGGTCTAGGGGCGATTCTTTTAGAGCGGCGGCACATAGGCGGTCCACCTCTTGCCAGCGTCCTGCGGCTTCTAAAAGGGGAAGCGCTTTGTCCACAGTATCTAAATATTGTGATAGCAGGGCGTCGGCTCTTTCTTTGACCCAGGCGTTTTCCCGCAGCCTGGGGAGAAATCCCCCTGTGAACAGGGCGGCGGCCTCCAGTCCGGCCTGGGGCTGCTGAGAGCCGGGGATGCACAGGGAGGAAAAGCGGTCTAGGTCCAGTACTAGGGGAATGTGGGGGTTCCAGGCATAGCCTTCCCCTTGGCGAAGGACCAGCTGGCGTCCTGCACCCTCATAAAGGGGGTCCAGGCAGCTTTTGGCGCGAAAAAATACGGTCTTAATAGCATTGGCCGGATTACTGGACCGCACAGTACCCTGCCAAAGCAGTTTTTCCAGCTCGGCTAAGGGCACGGTGCGGCCTTTAGCGCAGATGAGATAGGCCAACAGCAGCCAGACTTTTTTCGAGTGGCTGGTACTGTCTCCCACCGCGGCGCTGCCCCGGCGGATGGTGAAGCCGCCCAGCATTTCTACATGAATTGAGTCCATGGAACCCCTCCCTTTGGGAAAAAGCATAGCACAAAATAAGGCGTTTTGCAAGAGGGGAGAGAACAGGAGCATCCAGCGAAAGGCCCATTAAAGAATGGCTGGTTTATGAATATCCGGTATGTTGTGGAAAAACCCTGGGTTGGGAGGTAAAGCAGCAGAAGCGGGTGATAATCGAAAGGATTAAGATGGTGGATAACGTCATCGGCGCGTTTGAGTTTGAGGGAGCGCAGGGCAATCCTAAACTTTCAAGGCAAGAGTAATACAAAGGCCAGCGCAGCTTAATGCCGCGCCGGCCTTTCATGAAAACGCTTTCTTACGTCACGGTTCCATTTTACTCCGCCTGAGAGCTCACAGCCCCCTCTCCCTCTTCCTCCACGATGCTGTCCACTTGGTCGTTGCGCCTATGGTGGATGGTCACCGCCGGGTCGCTGGTGTTGGGCTGGTTCCACTCCATGAACTGCTCCACCAGGGTCTCGCCGGTGGCACGGTCGATAATCTTCACCGTGGCCGGGCGGTCCTCGTTAAGGTCCCATAGCTGTTTAAAGGTTAGGAAATACCTGTTGAGAGGCAGATCATTAAGATAGGTCTCGGTCCAGCTGCCGTCGGGCTGCTGGGTGTATTCCCAGTAGAAGGTGGAACCCTCTTCCCAGCGGAACTCATCCCGCCTGGTCTCGGCGCTGTCCACCAGCCGCCCATCCTGCCACACCTCTACCTTCAGGTCCCGGTACTCCTCCGGGGTCAGCACGGATAGACTGTTTTTCCCCACGTTATAGTTGAAATCGGCTACTAGCCAGCCCTCACGCAGGCTTTCCACCGCCTCTACTCCGCAGACGTAGCTTGCAGAGGGTGTGGGTTTAATGTCCTCCACGGACCCGGCCTCCACCGTGCCGCTCTCAAAGTCGATGAGGAACACCGCCAGCCAGTCTTTGGTATCGTTTTTGTCGAAAATGCCCAGCACCACCTTGCGGGTCTCCCCGGGCTGAATGCCTCCCATCATCCAGGTCTGGCGCTCACCGCCGTTTTCCAGCTCTTCGGTATGGCCTGCCCCGGCCACGCCCAGCTCCCGACCGTCGTCGAAGCGGAGGATCCGGACGGGATTGTCATACTGGCCCGCCACGTCAAAGACGAAGGTAGAGCCCGCCGGACCGGCCTCCGCAGAGACGAAGGTGATGCCGTTCTGCTCCAGTTCGCCCTCTATCCGGCGCACCTGGGCCTGGTTCTTCTCCACCGTAAAGGAGAGCTGATAGGGGGTGTTGTTCAGCTGCTGGGTACCGATGTACTTGCCCTCGGTTTCTGGGTCGCTGAGGTACTCTTCCACCCCCTGGCAGCACAGGGTGATCTCCAGGCTGTCCTGGTCCTGGTACTTCTCCGGCACCCGGAAGCCCTGCTGGGAGATGTACTTGCCGTTCTCCACCTGCTGCCACCAGCCGTAGGCCGTGGTCTCGTTAAAGCCCTGGGCGGTCTTGTGTCCGCCGTTCTCCGTGTCCAAAGAGAGCTGGGGTTCGCCGTTGATCAGCACATTATAGTAGTCTCCCCAGGGGTTGGTGTAGATAGTGGGCCCGGCGTCCAGGTCCATCACCAGCCCGGCGTAGACGTACACGCCGTCGTAGTACACCTGGTCCACGCTGATGGTAAAGGGCTTCTGCCCCAGGCCCCCGGCGGGCACCTGGACGCTGTCCTCTCCGGCGGACACCGCGTAGTTTGCCAGGCCCGCCTGGGTCTGCCACAGGTTGTTGCCGCTCACGCCCCGGTTAAAGCTCTCGAACACCCCGCCGATAAAGGGCAGGCTCTCGGCCAGGGCCGGGTTTACTCCGTTCAGCCCCAGCAGCGCCCCACAGACCACCATTAGGCTGGCCGCAGTGGCGCAGGTCCGTTTCAGCCAAGGAGGCATGACAAAGGGATATTTGCTTCCCGCCCCTTGTTCAGGCAGCTCGGCGTATACCTGGCGCAGGCGGTCCTCTACTACTTGGGGGATATGGTCCAACTCCAGCTGGGCCCGTACCATCATTTCATACTCATTTCGCTTCACAGGTTTTCTCCTCCCTCTCTAAATAAATTTTTTGCAGCCGCTCCCGGCTACGCATAAGCCGGGACTTGACCGCGCCCTCCTTCACGCCCATGATTCCGGCAATCTCCTTCACCTTGAACCCGTCTATATAGTATAGGGTCAGCACCAAGCGGTCGTTTTCGGCCAGGGCGTTCAGGCTTTCCCGCACGTCTAGGGACCGGTCCAAGCTTTGGTCGGGGTTATGGCTATCCTCGGGCAGCTGGTCGAAAGACACCAGCCGCCGGTTCTGCCGGAGAATGTCATAGCTGTTATAGATGAGAATCCGCGTCAGCCAGGTCTTAAAGTATTTGGGCTGACGCAGGGTATACAGTTTACTAAAAGCCTCCATCACGGTTTCGGCCACTGCGTCGGCTACGTCCTCCTGGTTGTGGAGAATGGCCATGGCCGCTCGGGTCAGGGCGTGCTTGTGGGCCTCCATCAGGCGGATAAACGCCTGCTTATCGCCCGCCTGGGCCCGGCGCACCAGTTTTTCTGTAGAATCCGGCATGGGTCATCCCACCTTTCGCAAATAGAATCGCTGTAAAACGTCTTACAACCATTAGGCGGAGGAGGGCAGGAAATGGTTGCAGGGAGGGAGAAGAATTTTTTAAAAAAAGGAACGCAAAACCAGAAGAAGGTCCAGGGCGAGTGTTCCCGCACTGACTGGCGGCTGTGGGCTCTTGCCCGTATCACACAAAGGATGACCTTCTTCCCGTCTGTCCTTCCGTGCCTGTGGGGAAAAAGATAGTTGGCCGTTCCCCGCGGGAGAACAGCCAACCCAGATTTGTTATAGGACACTCTCCAGCCAAGCCTCTGCCAGCTTGGGCCACACCCGGACAATGGAGCAGTCTCTCTCCTGCTTGGCCTTTGCCGAAGGGTCGGGCTCGCCGGGCGGGGCAAACCACCCCTCCATAGCATCGGGGGACACCCCCGCCACCTCTTTAGCCCGCACTTTCTCCCGCAGCTTTTCCAGGGGCTCCAGGGTGTAGCGGGGGCCGTAGTCATCCCGCAGCCATGCGTCGTCCGCCAAAGCCAGCCCGTGCTGGCCGCTGGTAAATACATGGTGGGCAAAAGGCACCCCTACCGCCTTGCAAGCCTGGGCAAAGAGATAGCTGTTTTCCACGGGTACGCAATCGTCCTCTGCGGTCTGCCACAAAAAACAGGGCGGGGTGTCTGGGGTAACGTGCTTTTCCAGAGACATATAGTCTAGCTGATCCGTCGAAGCATCCGCACCCAGCAGAGCGATGAAGGAGCCTTCATGGGCCAGCTTGCCGGCACTGTAGGGGGAGGCGATCACTGGATAGCTGAGAATAGCCGCATCCGGTCGGTTGGAAAAGGCGCCGGTGGCTGGGTCTGGGTCGGCAATGTCATTATAATGCACACAAAGGCTGGCACACAGATGGCCTCCGGCGGAAAAGCCGCAAATGGCCAGCCGGTCTTTATCTATAGAGAAGGATTCACTATTTTTGCGGATAAACCGCACCGCCCGGGAAATGTCCCGCAAGGGCTGAAGCCCCAGGGGATGGGTACTTATGGGGTTCACGGTGTAGGTAAGAACAAAGGCGTTGTAGCCCGCGTTGTAGAATTCCGTAGCCACGGGACCGCCCTCAGAGGGGGCTACAAAGCAGTAGCCGCCGCCAGGCACCACCAGCATGGCCGGACGGGCCGCGCCTTCGGGATGAATATAGCTTGTAAGAAAAGGCGTAAAGCCTGCCGCTAGGGGATAGGCGTACTCCTCTGGCGACCAGAGGATATGTTTGGTGTATTCCATAAAAGTAAGGCTCCTTTCAGGGGTTTTGTCTATTATAATGCGAATTTCACGGAAGTGCAAGGCCCGTTTTGTAGAGCCATACCAAGTTCGTACATTGTTTCGTCTTTTCGCTAGCTTTAAGGCTATCCTGTGTGCATCGGCCGTTCTCTGCAAAGTAAGCCGTTAGCTGCTCCGGTTCGTAAACATGGACCATTTTGCTGGAAATATTAGCTCTGCAATGCGTCTTTTAGCCTGTGCCAGCGCCTTGGGCCACAGGCTCAGTTCCGGCGTCAGCTAGATAAAGCCACATATCGTGTTGCAGTAGCTGCAAGACATTTGACGGTCTGTGGCGGCCCCAGGCTGTCCACATTTGGAGAATTTTTGTAGGATATCCGCTGCTTTCTAAACCTATCACCCAGTATTCCATGTCCTTGAGGTTTTTTATATAATCCATCAAGTGGGATGATGCAGAGGGGTTCGCCGGAGCGTCTCTTGACAAACATTTCGTTAAGTAGGTTTCTTTTGTAGAAAAAGGATGCAGGCGTATGTTGTTACAGTGCAACAATTTTGTCGCTTGGGAAAGCAAAAAACCCAGCGGCCAAATTTTGTTAAATCAATTTGACCGCTGGGTGATGTTGTATCTGAATAATTTTATTCTTTACTTCCATGTGAAGAAAAGTCCAATGACTGCACCAATCAGGATAATCGGTGCTACTCTGATAAACAGCCATTCAAATGAGTGGAACGCTACCCCGAGAACGGTGGTTTCGGGGTCACTATAATCCCAACCCAAGTAAGGACTTTCTATTGCCAGTAAAATTGCAAAAATAGCTACTATAAATACGCATAATGAGATGAGAAACCAACTCAGAATTCTTTTTCTCGTGGTTTTTCTCCGTGCCAGTTGTAGATTTATCACCTCCAGCTTTGCGGAAATTGCCTTTATGTCATCAACTTCCGACTCAATGACCCTTTCTCCAAGCAAGGTACTCACGGGCATTTCAAATACTTCTGATAGGGAGATCAACATATCAGAGTCGGGAACGGACAATCCTTGCTCCCATTTAGAAATTGTTTGCCGCACCACGTTCAGCTTGACAGCAAGCTCTTGCTGCGAAAGTCCTTTTGATTTTCTGATTGCTTTAATATTTTCGTTGAGCATGAGGGGTAGCCACCTTTCTTTCGGTTGTTTACCCCTATTATAGGCAGAACTGCCCGTTGCCACAAGCAACGCATGTTAACATTCAAGTAAAATGACAGATTTGGATTGTTTTAAGTCCCATAATTATCGAATTTTGTCGAAGTTATAGGTACTTTTCAAGACGCGCATTTCGGATGCGGCCATATGCCTCCATTGGCCGAAGGAACACGGCGAATCCGGCATGTTTTTTGCCGCATATTATGCTGTAAAATCAATGTCATACCGGGTTCCGTGAGAGAACAGGACCCCATCGGAGAGGCGGACCCGCAGAATGCAAGTGTTCTGGTCAGAAAAATCTGTGTGGCCGTTGTCAATCCAGGATGCAAAGGCTCTCTTAAGCTTTTGCAACAGGCCGGCGTTTTCCTCTTTTCCGGCAAACCCCAGGTTTTCCCCGGTTCCGTGGGCAGTGAACCAGTCCCCGGCAATAGCCACGGCGGGGTTCTGCTGAATCTGCCGCATTTTGTTGGAGGGGCCGTAGGTAATGATGTAGAACGACCCGTCCTCATAATAGGCATTGACGGTGCGCACCTGGGGGCTACCGTTTTCCACAGTGGCCAGGGCGATAAGGGAGTCTTTACCAAAGCGCTCTATGAGAATGGCTTGGGCCTGGGGAGAGAGTTTTTCCATAGAATTACCGCCTTTTGAGGAGTTTTTTAAGACAAGTATAGCATGTGAAGGAGGAGAAATCAATAGTGATACCGTTTCCGCTTGGCAAACAAGAAAACTACCGAGATCGCACAGGCAGCCACATCCGCCACAGCAATGGACCACCAAATACCGTCTAATTCAAATAGAATGGGCAAAGCCAGCACGGCGAGAATTTGGAACACCAAAGACCGCAAAAAGGAGATCACCGCCGAGACAGCCCCGTTATTCAGTGCCGTGAAGAACGAGGAGGCAAAGATATTGAATCCCGCCAGCACAAAGGAGAAAGCGAAAATCCCAAAGGCATGTACGGTCATTTCCACCAGATCCCCGTCATATCCCACAAAAACCAGAGCCAAAGGCCGGGCCAACGCCCAGGCCAGGACCATCATGGCCGCACCGAAGATCAGCATAAGGGTCACGCTTTTCTTCAAAAGGCTTTTCAGCTCGCCATGGTTCCCCGCCCCATGATGGTACCCCACCACCGGCGTGCTGGCCACAGTATAGCCAATAAAGATGGCCACAAAGATAAAGGAGATGTACATCAGCACCCCGTACACAGCCACCCCGTCCTCTCCGGCAAAGCGGAGCAGCTGAAAATTGTATAGCATACCTACCAAAGAACCGGAGATATTGGACATCAGCTCGGAAGAGCCGTTGACACAGGCTTTTAGCAGAATACGGCTTTGCAGGCGGGTTCTTCTTAGCCGCAGCAGACTAGTATTGGGCCGCAGGAAGTATAAAAGGGGGAGCACGCCGCCCACACACTGGCTGATGCCCGTGGCCAGAGCCGCCCCAGCCACACCCCAGTGGAATCCGGCGATGAAAAGGGCGTCCAGGCCCATGTTGGTGAACCCTGCCGCCACTGTGTACACCAGGCCCAGCTTGGGTTTTTCAGCTGTGGAAAGAAAGGTTTGGAACACATTTTGCAGCATAAAGGCCGTGGTAAACCCAATAACAATGCGTCCGTAGACCACGCAGTCCTCCAGCATGGCCGGGGTGGCCCCCAGCAGCAGGGACACAGGCCGCATCACGGCAATACCGATGATGGACACCGTTACGCCTACAATAAGGGTAAAGCACACCATCATGGTAAAGTAGTGGTTCGCGTTTTCCCGGTCGCCCTCGCCCAAAGTCTTTGCCACCAGGGCGCTGCCGCCGGTGCCGATCATAAAGCCCAGCCCGCCCAAGATCATGGTGAAGGGCATAATAAGATTAATGGCCGCAAAGGGCACTTTGCCCACAAAGTTGGAGACGAATAGCCCGTCTACCACACCGTAGATGGAGGTAAAAACCATCATTAGGATAGGGGATAGGGCAAAACGCAGCAGTTTTTGGTAAGTAAAATGGTTGGAAAGTTGGATTGCTTCTTTTTTCATGGTTCCTCCATAGTATTTTTTTCCAGCTTCTGCCGGAGAAGCTGGTTAAATTTTTGCTGGGTCTGAATCATCGCATGCTGTTCTTCTGGGGAGAGTTCGGCCAGGGCGGCTTCCTCGGCGGCGATGACCCGGTCTGCGGTGCGGGCTGCCAGGGCCAGCCCTTGTTGGGTTAGGATGATTTGGCGGGTGCGGCGGTCTTTGCCAGGAGAGAGGCGGATGGCTCCGCTGGCCTCCAGATTTTTTAGGGCGGAGTTGATGGTCTGCTTAGACTGGTAAATGAGGTGGCAGAGAAGGGTCTGGGTTACCGGGGACTCCTCGGTGCGAAGGGAATAGAGAATCCACAGGGTGGCCTCTGGCACGCCGAGGCGGCGGGCAGCGGTTCGGTAGATGCATTGGCTGTCCAGCAAAATAGAGTTGTAGTCTGCCAGAAGTTGGGTATGATGTGGCTGCTCCATAGATAGCCCCCATAAAAAATAATATGAAATCGGACGATTTTTATTATAGTCTGTTTTCGGATGAATGTCAAGGGAAAAACGCGCAGGAACATGAAACATTGATAGGATGATTCCGTGGAGACTGAAAAGCAGGGCGCCTTCGGGAAATATCTTCTATCACAGAAAAAAGAGCCAGACAGACGCCTGACCCTTTAACTCAACATAATTATTATAGAAATACTGGTAGGTTCACTCTCCGCCTTCACATTAGTGCCTGCACAGTACCCGTCTTTTTCCCGGCCTCCTGCTCCTCTTCCTGAGCAAGCTGCTGGCTATCGGCCTTTGTCACGGTTTGTGTGGTGCCGCCGGACACATACACCCGGCCGCACTCGGGACAGATGTCCGTGTGCATGGTCACGGTTTGGCTTACCACCTTGCGGCCCTCCTGTTGGGCCTTGGCCTGCTCATGAGAAACATGCTCCATCTCGTGGCCCCGCACAGCGGCTGGGGCGGCATCTGGATCAATGTGGGTGGGCGTCTGGTAGGAAACACTGCTGTCGTCCGAACCGTCTTGGTACTTGCGCTCTTCGCAGGTCTGGCAGCGGCCCTCTTCAGCAGCCTGCTGGGCGCCTTCGGCTCCTATGGCCATAGAGTCTCCGGACCGCTGGGATGCTTCTGGGGTATTGGCCGATTCCTCTGGAAACTGGATGCGCATTCGTGCGGCCAGTTCCGCGGGAGCGGCGCTGGGCAAAGTGGGCCACTGGAAGGGAGAAAGCTCCTGCCCCGGCCTGTTAGTCTGCGCGCCGGTTTCCTGGTAGGCCTGGGGCAAAAGGTACTGCACCCGAGAGCGGTTGGCCTGTTCCCGGGGGTAGGAATCCACCCACATGGGAGAAGAGAGGTCTGTGCGCGGTTGAGCGGTGTTAATGCTGACCACCGGGGTGGGGCGTACAGGGGTAACAGGTGTTTCGGGCATAGCGCCACGCCCCTGGGCCACTCCCAAAGTGCGGCCGGCGGCGTGGACGTTTAGATTATATCCATTGTTGTAGATGGGATTTACTCTAGAGGAGAAGGAAATGGGGCTAATCATCAAAAACACCTCTGTATTGCATACTAGTAACTATATTATAACCAGTTTTTTGGAAAAATCAATAGAAAAAGGAGCAGACACAGTGGTTTCCTCAAAAAAATTCTAGTTCCTCTTGACAATTCTTCCCCTGGCCTGTATAATTACTCTCATAAACCTTTGAGAAAGTGTAAGTAGGCTATACAGGTACTCAAGAGACCAGATATGGTGTCGAGCAGAGAGCTGCGGATTTGGTGGGACCGGGGCGGGGAATGTTTAGCTGAATGGGCTTTTGAGGGCAATCCGAAGGACAGCTGGGAAATTGTGGAGAAATATGGTGTGCAGTTTTATACCAGCGGCTGTCGAGTAGGGGAGCCGGAGCGGCGCTCCGTTACCAAAGCCAGCGTATGGTAGTACGCGTTGAGAGGACGTTTGATACGTCAAGCCGGGTGGCACCGCAGGAGTAAAACCGTGAAGTTTTCCCCCTGTCCCAGCATGAGTATATGCCGGGGACAGGGGGTTTTTGCGTCCCTGGCGGGACATTCTATAGTATTAATTGTGAAAGGATTGTGACTAAAATGAGTGAAAAAACCATCCCGTACAAGATCTATCTTTCCGAAACTGAGATGCCTGCCACTTGGTATAATCTGCGGGCCGATATGAAAAACAAGCCCGCGCCCCTGCTGAACCCTGGTACACACCAGCCCATGACCGCCCAAGAGCTGGGCGGCGTGTTCTGCGACGAGCT
>JAAWSH010000027.1 GCA_022801475.1 Acutalibacter sp.
TGGTGTGCCGCCGCTTTGGGGTGGAGTGCCCCAAGCCCAAGGCCGATGATCTGGCCCTGAACTATGACGGCTACGAAACCGAGGACAAGGAAAAGGCCCTGAACCACCTTTGCCAGACGGCCCGGAATATGGGAGATCGCATTGACAAGGCCATCCAGCCCAGACAACAGGAGCAGAGCCGCAAAAATAGGTATGCAAGATAAGGCGGTGTGTTCCCCTTGAGGGGAGGGTACGCCCCTGCCCGGTGGCAGTCAAGGCCGGACGGTTGCTTCACAACCGCCCGCAAGCCGGCCAGTCTGAAGACTGGCCGGACCTTGACAGCCGCCGGGACATGGGCGTGAAAAGTATTTAAGGGGAACCACACCCCAAAAGCCGGTCATAGACCGGCTTTTGCCATATTGGAAAGGCCGGGGTCCTATCGAAAGGAAAGCGTGACCCTTGGCCCTGGTCGTTCTCAAAATATGTCCCACGGTGGGACGCATTTTATCTTAATTTTTCAGGAGGTAATACGCACTATATGAGTAAAAGCGAAAAGCAGCGCCGCCCCATTTTGTCCCTTCTCCTGGTTCTGGCCCTGTGCTTGGGTATGTTTCCCACGGCCTTTGCCGCCCAGGGGATCAACTACTATGACCCCGCCGATAGATGGGTCACATCCAGCAACCGGACAAACGAGCTGGATTCCAACGCCATTGTGAGCCGTGAAACCTTCCATTGCTGTGTCTGCGACAAGGACACCATCTTTGCCGTCTACCGCACACCGGAGTATAGCCGGGACGGAGCTTCCGCCTTGAGCCGAAATGTCATGTACTCGGACGGGACAAAGGTGGACGAGACAGGTAAGGGGTACATCTTGGACGGAACGCCCAATGTGGACGCCCGGTATACCGGCTATCACTGGACAAAGGCCGTGTGCGAAACCTGCGGCACGATCAACAGCAACATGGGAGCTTATTCCTATATCTTCCGAAAGAATATCTATCGGCTGAATGACTGTGCCACCGAGTTTTTCCAGGACATCCCGGAGGTCGTTTCCTATGAATATACGGATAACCGTTACCACAACAAGACCACCGCTGGCGGTGAATACTGTATTTTTTGTTTTGGAACCTATAAGGCTGTGACCTCCAAGCTGGAACGCCATGATCTGAATACCACCACTCTGACCCAACTTGCCAACCAGCGGTTTGTGGAGGTAGAGACCTGCGCCGACTGCGGGTATACCCATACCGGGTATGCGGCGGCCAAGGCCGTTGTTACCAGCTATTACGGCGTGGCCGATGGGCGGCCCCATACCCTTACCGTCTCTGACCTTTCCGACAGCGGGGTATCTACCGCCATCCGCTATGGCAACAGCGCGGAGAGCTGTACGCTGGCTTCTGCCCCCAACTACACCGAAGCGGGACAGTACACCGTTTACTATGAGATCACCTACACCTACAAAAACACCAGCATGACCGAAAACGGCGTGGCCTATGTCTGGCTGCATGAGGAAAGTACCGGGAAAACCTGTCCCTGCGGCTGCGGCGACCCGGATTGCGGCTGTGCCAATCAGAACTGCGGCGGGAACTGCTGCAAGGGCAATGCTTGCGGGGACAACCACCGCTTTGTGCTGCTGGACAGCGTTAAGGCTTCCTGCCTGACGCTGGGCTATGACCGCTATCTTTGTACCGAGTGCGGGAAAATCGAGAAGCGGGACTATACAAACGCTTTAGGCCATAGCTGGCAGGGCGTTGTTGTGCGGGACGCCACCTGTGAGGACAGCGGCAAGCTCTTTGAAATCTGCGCCCGCTGCGGCGAGGTAAAGGCCACCGACACCCCCAAGGGCGAACACAGCTATAAGACCTATTCCGTCACGGCTACCTGTACCGCCCCCGGCTATACCGTCAGGGAGTGTACCGTTTGCGGCGACCGCCAGATCACCGACGTGACTTCCGCGCTGCCCCATGACTACAAGACCGCTGTGACCCCCGCAAGCTGTGAAGCGGGCGGCTCCACGCTCCACCTCTGCGCGGGCTGCGGCAGCTCCTTTGTGACAGACTACACCGACGCGCTGGGACATAGCTGGGACAACGGCACCACCGTCACCGACGCCACCTGCGGCGGCGAGGGCGTGACAGAATACCATTGTACCCGCTGCGGCTATCACCGCTTGGAGGGCGACGCCGCCCAAGGCCACACCCCCGGCGACCCCGCCACCTGTACCGCGCCCCAGACCTGTACCCAATGCGGGGCTGTGCTGAAAAATGCGCTGGGACATGACTACAAGGGCGAAGCCACCGCCCCCACCTGTGAGAAGATGGGCTACACCACGTTCACCTGTTCCCGCTGCGGCGACAGCTACAAGGGCGAGTATGCCGACGCCACCGGGCATAAGCTGGGCGACTGGATTACCGACAAGGAGCCGACCACCGACAGCGAGGGCAGCCGCCACAAGGAATGTGAGAGCTGCGGGAAAACGCTGGAAACGGAAGCCACCCCGAAGCTCTACCTGACCGCCACCACCGACACCCACGGGGAGGCCGTTGTAGGCGGGTATCTCGTCATTGTCACCGATACGGACACCAAAAACCCCGTTTCCGGCGCGGGCGTTGCGCTGGATAAGGCGGGCAGCATTTCTATCCGCTTGCCGAACTCCCGTCTGCTGGACTATGCAGACCAAACGACGGTAACGGTGCTGCTGGTGAAAGACAAGGCCCCTGTCCCCGATATGCAGCTTGCCGTAACCGACAAGAACGGGAATTACTGCGCGGATAAGACCGACAAGGCCGGACAGCTCACCGTCCCCGGCACTTCCGGCAGCACCAACGGCGACGGCAAGGCCACGGGCGGCTATGAGGACGCGGATGGGGAGCGTTTTACCCTGACCGTCAAGGTGGAGCATACCGAAACA
This sequence comes from Acutalibacter sp., assembly GCA_022801475.1. Lineage (GTDB taxonomy): Bacteria > Bacillota > Clostridia > Oscillospirales > Acutalibacteraceae > Acutalibacter. The sequence goes on from JAAWSH010000027.1 coordinate 2,891, forward strand.
GGCCGACCTATTGAGGGCGCGGGCGTTTCCATCGGCAGGACGGGGAAAATTACCGTTGTTCTCCCCGACGGGGTAGATATGGACGAGCGCAGCCGTATCACTGTGACCGTCACCGACCATAAGAAGCAGCCGCAGGAGGGCTTGACCGTCCTTGTCAAAGGGGATTTGAAGCAGACCGCCGAGGGCAAGACCGATGAAAACGGCAAGCTGACCGTCCCCGCCGTCGCTGTGACGGAACGCCACGGCGCGTATATCTACGGCTACCAGGACGGCGCTTTCGGCCCGGAGCGCAATATGACCCGCAGCGAAGCCGCCGCCATTTTCGCCCGTCTGCTGGCAGATAAGAACGGCGACACCATTACCGCCGCTGCCAAGACCAAGTTTAGCGACATTCCGGCGAATAGCTGGTACTCCGGCTATGTGAAGTACCTGACGAGTTACGGAATTGCCTACGGGTGCGGGGATAACCGCTTTGCCCCTGACCGGGCAATCACCCGCGCCGAGTTTACCGCTATGGCGGTGCGCTTCTTTGACGCCTACGGCGAGGGCGCGGACGAGCTGATGGAGAAATACAGCGGCTTTGACGACGTTTCTTCCGGCTATTGGGTGGCTGAATACATCAGGGATGCCGCGCTTCACGGCTGGATTTTCGGCTATGGGGACGGCACTTTCCGAGGGGAGCGGAGTATCACCCGCGCCGAAGTCGTGGCAATCGTAAACCGTCTGCTGGGGCGTACCGCCGACGAGGAATATATCACCGCCAATCTCCGCAGGCTCAATACCTTTACCGACATGGACAAGCGGCATTGGGCCTACTATGACGTGATGGAAGCGGCGAACAGCCACAATGCAGATATGACCGACACCGAGGAATGGGGCAGATAAATCCTGCCCCATTCGCTCTAAAAGCGAGGTGGTTTTTTGCAAGATGAAGTCAATGAAAAAGTAGTCGCCCTGTCTATCAAGGGTTCCAAGCTCACCGCCGAAATGCTGCAAAAGGCCATGAAAGCCCTGTTAGCCAAGGGCAAGCGGCAAATCGGCAAGCAGCCCCACGGGAAACAGACCTTGCGCCAGCTTATGAAGCAGAACACAGGCGTTTCCAACATCGAGATCACCGACGGCAATATCAAAGCCTTTGAGAGTACGGCGAAGAAGTACGGCATTGATTATGCGCTGAAAAAGGACTCGACGGAGCAGCCGCCCCGTTACCTTGTGTTTTTCAAGGGGCGGGACGCGGACGTGCTGACCGCCAACCGCCAAAGGACAAAGAACAAGGTGCAGGAGGAATCGCTATGAAGCCGGAAATCAAGAAGCTGCTTATCCTAAACGCCCCCTATCTTCTCTTTGTCTACCTCTTTGACAAGCTGGGCGAAGCGGTGCGCCTTGCCCCTGGCGCGGACGCAAGCCAAAAGCTGCTGCACATGGGCGAAGGCTTTTCCGCCGCCTTTTCCAGCTACGCGCCCAGCTTCCACCCGATAGACCTCTTGATCGGGATTGCGGGTGCGCTCCTTATCCGGCTTGCCGTCTACATCAAAGGCAAGAACGCCAAGAAATACCGCAAGGGCATTGAGTACGGTTCGGCAAGATGGTGGACAGAGCCAGGACGCTCCCTCGCAAAAACAGCACAAGCGCACCTCAAAGCATAAAGGCCCCGCCAACAGGCAAAACAGGCCGCTAAAAGAGGTCGCTCCTCATAACCGAGAATCTGAGCCGGAGGTAACTCAGGATGGGCCGGGTTGATTTCCTATACAAGATGGATTTGCAGCACAGGGCTGTAGCGGTGTATATCTATCTGGCAGATCGGGCGAATAAGGATGGTGAATGCTGGCCCGCCATCCCCACTATTGCTAGAGAGTTAAAACTGTCGCAGTCAACGGTACGCAGGGCTTTGCAGGATTTACGGAAAGCGGAACTGCTGGAAACAGAACAGCGTTACCGTACCAAGAGCGGAAAGATCAACTTGCTTTTTCGCCTCAAGAATATGTGAAAGGAAAAGCTCCTGCCGCCAGGGAGCTATTGCGCTCTCTCGGTGGCAGGTGCCTCCTGTCATCATGGTGGGTGTAGGGAACTACCCATGTGAAAATAGCATATAGCAGAAAGACAAGCAGTGTGTCAGCTAAAGATAAACAGCAGGCTGTTTTGGGAATGGCCTTGACATTGGGTGCACTCCAAGTGATATAGTGCTCCTGAAAGGACTTCGTATGGGAAAGGATGCTAAAACATAAGTTTTCAAATGAGCTTTGCTATTTATCCCAAAAGGTCTATATAACAGGTTATTCCTTATTACTGGGCTCATCCTAGCTTATCTCTAAACAACGAAAAAGCCGCGCCCACGCATCAGCAGGCACGGCTTCGTTCTATATAATTTGCTGTACACAATCTTTCTTCCCATTTCCTGGGCCGAGCAAAATTTTTCCGCCAGGCTACAGAAGCGGCATTTCCTTTTTAAAATGAAGAGGCTACCGTACCCCCTGCTCTTTCAGATACTCCACATATTCTTCCAGACATAGGTCCAGCCGGTTCATCTCTTGGGCGTGCTCCACCCCTACATACCGGTAGTGCCAGCTCTCGTTGTCTATGCCGGTAATATCCACCTTATCCTGGCGGTACCGCTGCACAAAGCCGTAGTCCGCCCCATGGGCCTGTAGCCAGCGGTAGGCCTCGGTCTCTTCAAAATTGTCGCTCACGTCGTTCAGGTCCACGGCTAGGCCCGTGTGGTGCTCGCTGTAGCCGGGCCGGGCAATGGTGCGCAAAGAGAGTTCCTGGGCCTCCTCCTGGCTCATACCATCGTTCTGCATGTGCAGACGGATCTCCCGGTCCAGGATGTCCTCTTGGTCCTCCACGCTGCGGTAACCTGAGCAGACCCAAAAGGAGACGCCGTCCTGCTCCGCTGCCAAAAACATGGCGTTCAGCTGGCTATAGGCCCGAATATCCACAATCTCGTCCCCAATAAAGTTAGGGGTTACCTCCCAGTCCTGGGGCAGGGGCACCTGGTCGTTGACCAGCACCAGCAGGGGATCCGAAAGCTGCTGGTAGTCCCGGCCCGGCAGGGGCGTGGAGACCAAATCGTCCGCAAAACCTCCCGCCGCCACAGCAAAGCTGTCGTTGTTCCGGCTTACCTCCAGATGCACCGCCGGGTCGGCCGCGCTGCCGGTGGAACGCCCCGTGTGCCAAATGGCACAGGCCACAATCAGCACACAGGCCATTGCCGCGCCCATAATAACCAGCGCGGCCCTGCGTTCGGCGGGCTGCCGCTCGCGAGAGCGGCGAACATATTCCTTCTGCTCCTGGGGCTGCTGTGCCAAACCTCTTTGTTCAACAGAGAAACGGGCCCTCTCTGTGGAATTGTATCGATTCATAAGCCGTTCTCCCTTTTCTCAGGGCTTCGTTGGAGAAGCCCTGCTTTTTTATTTTAAGGGCCGGGGCAAGGCCTTGAGAATTCAGCTCCGTTTTCCCTTGACACCCAAAAGAAGAGAGCCCAGGGGAGAATGGTCGCAAAAAAGTTGTGGCGGAATCTTTACCCTGGGCATATAATATCGGCAGGGACTTTTGCAGAAGTCCCTTTTCGTCTTAGGTAGAGGTTTTCTTATTATTAAGAGAAAGCGGGGGCAAAAGCAAGAAAAAAAGGTTGAATTTTCTGAAAATCCCACAGCTGATGGCAGACCCACATACATATAATATAGACCTCGGTTTTCAGCCGGCGGCTATGCCGTTGGTTCAAACCAGGCGCTTATCAATCTTTAATCAGGAGGCTGTTATGAAAAAAATATTTATTTATGGCCAATCGGAACACCGGGCCAACTACATAGCGGCCCTGGCGGCCTGCGGCCTAACGCCGGTGGTCTCTTGGGACCAGGCCCTAGCCCAGGGATGCCATGGCCTGCTGCTGCCTGGGGGCGGAGACCTGGACCCCGCTCTTTTTGGCCAGGAGAACCAGGGGAGCCGGGGGGTGGACCCAGACCTGGACCGGGCGGAGCTGGGGCTGGTGGCACAGTTTTCCGGCAGACCCATTTTGGGAATCTGCCGGGGCCTTCAGGTGTTGAACGTGGCCTTTGGGGGCACCCTGGTTCAGGACCTGCCCACCGCAGCCGCCCACCGGTGGGAGGAGTCCACGGGTGACAAAGCCCACCGGGTGACTGCGGGAGAGGGCTTTTTGCGAGAAATATATGGAGAGGAATTTTTTGTTAACAGCGCCCACCACCAGGGGGCCGGGCAGGTGGCCAAGGGGTTCCAGGTAGCGGCTCTGGCTGGAGACGGCGTGGTGGAGGCCCTAGCCTGCCCAGAGAGAAGGGTATTCGCGGTGCAGTGGCACCCTGAGCGCATGACCCTGGCCCATGCCCGCCCTGACACAGTGGACGGACTGGGCGTATTCCGGTTTTTTGCAGGGATGTTGGAAGATTGACACCCCTCCACCCCGTCCTGTAGCCTGTAAGGCGGGCCTATGCCACAAATACTTGACAATCCCGGGAAAATGAGGGATAATATCAGAGAATAAGCTCTCCTAAAGAAAGGATGTGCAGCAATGAATTTTAGCATATTGGACCTTAAGCGGCTTTTGGCAGGTACTCTGGCCATGTTGGTTCTCATGGGCGCCGCCCCTGTGGCGATAGCCGCGGCGGACCCCAGCGCCTCGGCCCACGTAGAGATGGCACTGGGAGAGGAGATTGGCGCACTGCCCGCCGAAAGCTACCAGTCCTCTGCCAACGCTGGGATAAATGGCTCTATGTACAGCTGTTTGAATACCCGGCAGAAGGCCTGCTACAACGCTTTGCAAAGCATCACCTTTGACCAGATCCGCAATGCGGTAAATATTGACGGTATTCGGGCGGTCTATGTAAATGTCTCTGGAATCAACGGCATTTCCATTAACGGGAGCATTCGAAACCACACCTTTTATCCCGCCGACCAGGCCGCCCAGCAGGTGTATAACTCAATTTATAATGATATGGGCGCGGCTGTCATTGCCCTGCGCTACGACCGGCCGGACCTGCTGTGGCTGGACGGAACCATTACCTACGGCGTGTTTTATAGCAGTGCCTGGGGGGCCTCAAAGGTGCAGGTCAGCAATGTTTACTATGGCTTTGAGCTGCCCTATGGGGGCCAGGAGGAGGCCATGCGGACCGAGATGATGCAAGAGGCCCAAAAGGTGGCGGACGAGGCCGCAAGGCAGCCAGATACCTACAGCAAACTAAAGGTGGTCCACGACCTGCTGGCACAGCGGTCCAGCTATAACCACGTGCGGCCCACTGAAAAGGAAGAGCTCTTAAGCCACAGCGCCTACAGCGGCCTGATTGGCGGGGATATTTACGACCCGGTCTGCGACGGTTACTCTAAAGCTATGAAGCTGGTCTGCGACCTGCTGGACATTCCCTGTGTCTGCGTCTCCAGCGCCACCCACATGTGGAACAACGTGCTCATGGACGACGGCCTGTGGTATAACCTGGACCTGACCTGGGACGACGGGCAGGACAGGGTCGGGGTGTACACCTACTTTTTGATTGGCAGCAAAACCCGCGCCCAGGGCCAGGTCTTTGACCAGCAGGAATCCCACGTGGAGTGGGACGCCTATAAGGCGGAAAACATCACGGTTCCGGGTAAAATTTATCCCAGCAAGAGCCGGGAAGCCTATGTGTATATCGGCCAGGACTACCCCCAGCCCACTTTTCCAGATGTAAAGCGGGACGCCTGGTATTTTGACAATGTTGAGCTAGTGGCTGGCCTGGGATATTTTTCCGGGGACGCAAAGGGTAATTTTTTGCCCAACAAGACCATAACCCGGGCAGAATTTGTGAAAGCCGTAGCCAACGTGCATGGTATTGACCTAACCCCCTACCAGGGGGTGGAGAGCTTTCCCGACGTGCCCACCCGGGCCTGGTATGCGCCGGTGGTGGCCTGGGCCAAAGAGACCGGGACCATGCAGGGCAGCGAGGGAAAATTCCGGCCCGGAGACCCCATTACCCGCCAGGAGATGTGCCTGGTGCTGTGCAACGCCTTTGATCTGGACGCGGGCGGCGCTGGGGCAGCGGATTTTCCGGACGACGCGGTGATAGCGGGCTGGGCCCGGGACGCGGTGTATGTTTGCGCGGCGGTGGGCCTGGTGAAAGGGGACGACAAAGGGAGCTTTCATCCCCGAAACAACACCAAGCGCAGCGAGGCAGCGGCTTTGTTCGCCCGGTACGCACAATACACCGGCGCGGTGGAATAAGCGGGGGGCTATAGCCAACTCTCCCCTAATGCGCTTTTGAAGGTTTAAGGGCAAGACCTTGAGGGCTTCTCGCCCTCAAACTCCTCGGAAGGGGCCAAGACTTGGCGAAGCCAAGTCTCCCGCCCCTTCACCGCGCCTTTACTGGCGGCCCAGGAAAGCTCTTTGTCTCGAAAAGTTCCCGGTCCCAGGCTCTACCGGCTCGTGGCAGAAGTTCACCGATGTGTCACCGAAATAATTCGGAGTAAAAGTTTTTTGAAAGGTCCAGGAAAACTTTTTTCAAAAAGTTTTCCTGGCAGGGTGCGGGACAGAGTCCCGTGACCTTAGAAAGGGAGGAAGATTCAAATGCAGACAGAACTGGCAAAGGCCTATGAGCCCAAAGAGGTGGAGGGCCGTATCTATGATTTCTGGCAAAAGGGGGGGTTTTTCCACGCGGAGGCAGACCCGGCCAAAAAGCCTTACACCATTATGATGCCCCCGCCCAATATTACGGACAAGCTCCATGTGGGCCACGCCATGACCATGACCACCCAGGATGTGCTCATCCGCTGGAAGCGGATGCAGGGCTACAGCGCCCTGTGGCTGCCGGGCACCGACCACGCCGCCCTGGCCACCGAGGTGAAAATTGTAGAGGCCATGCGCAAAGAGGGGGTTAGCAAGGAGGACCTGGGTCGGGACGGCTTTATGGAGCGGGCCTGGGCCTGGAACGAGAAGTACGGCGGTACCATCATCAGCCAGCTAAAGCTGCTGGGCTCCTCCGCCGATTGGGATCGCCAGCGCTTTACTATGGATGAGGGGTGCAGCCGGGCGGTGCGCCATGTGTTTGTCAAGCTGTACGAGAAGGGGCTGATCTACCGGGGTGAGCGCCTGATTAACTGGTGTCCCAATTGCCGCACCGCCCTTTCTGACGCAGAAGTGGAGTTTGAGGAAAAGGACGGCTTCTTCTGGCACCTGCGCTATCCTCTGGCCGACGGCAGCGGAGACATCCAGCTGGCCACCACCCGCCCGGAGACCATGCTGGGGGATACCGCCGTGGCTGTGAACCCCAACGATGAGCGGTACCAGCGCTTAATTGGCAAAAAAGTGATTCTGCCCCTGATGAACAAGGAGATCCCCATTGTGGCCGACGACTACGTGGAGATGGACTTTGGTACCGGCGTGGTGAAGATTACCCCTGCCCACGACCCCAACGATTTTGCTGTGGGCCAGCGCCATGATCTGCCCATCATTAACGTGATGAACGACGACGGGTCCATTAACGAAAACGGCGGCAAATACGCGGGTCTTAGCGGCAAGGACGCCCGTAAGCAGATTGTGGCCGATCTGGAGGCCGGGGGCTACCTGCTAAAGACCGAGCCCCTGCGCCATAACGTGAGCACCTGCCACCGCTGCCACACAGCGGTAGAGCCCCGCATCTCCACCCAGTGGTTTGTGAAGATGGAGCCCCTGGCAGGCCCGGCTATTGAAGCTGTGCGCAGCAAAAAGGTGAAGATCATCCCCGAGCGCATGGAGAAGGTCTATTATAATTGGATGGAGAATATTAAGGACTGGTGCATTTCCCGGCAGCTGTGGTGGGGCCACCAGATTCCCGCCTGGTACTGCGACAGCTGCGGCGAGACCATTGTCAGCCAGGAGGACCCCACAGCCTGCCCCCACTGCGGCGGCGCGCTGCACCAGGACCCCGACACCCTGGATACCTGGTTTTCCTCGGCGCTTTGGCCCTTCTCCACCTTAGGCTGGCCGGAAAACACCAAGGATTTAGAGTATTTTTACCCCACCAACACCCTGGTGACTGCATATGATATTATTTTCTTCTGGGTGGCCCGGATGATTTTCTC
>JAAWSH010000028.1 GCA_022801475.1 Acutalibacter sp.
ACCATAACAGAATTGCTTTTCATGATTCTCGTCTCCTTCAAAAAAGTTTTTTCGCGTTTGCATTAACTATTGTGAGTCCCGACTCCAAGAATATGTCTGTCAAAATTTGCAAAAATCCGCGGCTTTGTCAGGGCTTTTGCTTCAACGCTTTGGCGAAAACCATCTGGGCGTCCTCCGCGATTTCCACCCCGGCTGTGGAAGAGTAGTTTTGCTCGTCCAGGGTCAATTGATAGCTGGGCAGAAACTCCCTGGCGAAAAACTCCGCCTCGGGCAGCGCCATTTCCTCCAGGGCCTTCTGGGTGCCCCGCTCGGCCTCTCGAAAATCCTGGTTGCCGCTCTGGCGCTCCTCCATGCACTTGATCAGAGCCGAGATCCGGTCCGCTGCCTTTACCAGGGGTTTCAGCGCTTCATCTCCCGGGGCGCTCATAGTCAGCAGCTCCCGGTACTTGTCCCTTAGTTCCTCGGGCAGCAGGCCCACCAGCCGTTCCAGGGCCACCTCCTCTACCTGGGCATAGGCCCGACGGATCTCCTCTGAGTGGTACTTCACTGGAGTGGGCAGGTCCCCTGTAATGATCTCCGTGGCGTCGTGAAACAGGGCCAGGACAGCCGCCCGCTGGGGATCATAATTTTTTTGAAAGTGCTGGTTCCCGATCATGGCCAGGGCATGGGCAATCAAGGCGGTCTCCAGGCTGTGCTCACTGATGTTTTCATCCCGGGTGTTACGCATCAGCCCCCAGCGGTTGATGTACTTCATCCTGGACAACATGGCAAAAAAGTGGTACATAGCCGCCCCTCAGCTCTTGGCCAAAAGTGCCTTTAGATTTTCGGCCAGCACCCGGGCAGCGTTTTTGTGGGCCTTCTTCCCTGGGTGTTCCCGAGACCCCAGCGTCTCCTCCGTAGTATCTGGCAGCAGGATAAAGGTAACCCGCCGGTCGCCGGTTTCTTCTTGGTACTGACAGATGGCCTCTCGGATAGATAGGGACATCAGCGGGCCGCACATGCCGTAGGCCCACACCAGCCAGGCCCCGGGATTCTTTTCCCGCAGCAGCTTTAAAAAGTCCATTACGCCCTTTTGGAACGCCGCCCGGCCCGCCGGGTCCGTGGTCTGCCGGAAGGTCTCGCCCGTGGCAGGGTCTGTCCATTCCGGCTGGCTTAGGGCCCCGCCGTCGTTGGTACCCAGATTCACCACCACCGCGTCCGCCGGCCATCCGGCAAAATCGTAGGGTTCATAGGCCCCCAGCTCCACATTGGGCCCGCCAGTAACCAGGCCGCACACAGCGCAGTACTTGGGGGGCAGGGCAGCGTTGGGGTCGTTATTCCAGCCGCTGATGACCCCCCAGCCGCTTTGAGAGACCACCCGGTACTCGGCATTCAAGTCCTCGCTCACCAGCTGGGGAAAGCCGTATACCGCCGAGGCGATCATGGGGACCCAGTCCTCCACCTCTTTAGCCCCTACCAGCCCTTCGCCAGTGGTAATACTGTCCCCTACAAACTCGATTTTATAGGGCCGCTCCGCTACAGGCTCCAAACTGCCATCTGTCTTTATACTGTGGATAAACAGCCTGGTTTCCGGGTCGTGGGGCATGGCCTGGGTCTCCCGCAGCAGGCGCAGGTTTTTCACTGTGTTGGGGTCCATGCCTCGGAAGAGGCACACCCAGCCGCGCCCTCCGGGCAGCATTTGACGGCTGATCAAGTCCCCGTCCAGCAGCACGGCGGCCCAGGTCTCATACAGGGCCGACCCGGTCTCTACCTCTACCCACAGCTCCGCGGCTTTCACGTTCAGCTCAATGCCGCCGCCGGTCCAAAACACTGGAAGGGGATCCAACCGGCCGGAACCGCGGCCCCACACTTTTAGACACTCTTGATTGATTTCTGTCAGCTTGTACTCTTTCAACATATTTCTCTCCTCTGTTCCTAGGGCTGTGGCAGCCCGAAGATAATTTTTTCCTTTCGCGCGGATTTGCGCGGGCGGTCCAGTTGGGCCAGTTTTTATCTCACGACGGGAATACCTTGGGGTTCCCTTATTTCATTATAATATCGGGTCCCGGCCATTGCAAGGCTTTTCTCCCGCCAGCTCTGCCTCCACCACCTGGGCAAAGGCCCCAAAGGCGCTGGGCACCGCATAGCCCCCGGCCAGCTCCTCTGGTTCAGCCCACGTCCAGCCCTCTGGCAGGGCTTCTTCCACTGCCCGCACAACCCAGGCCTCCATGTGCCACTCCAGGTGGGTGAACACATGCCTGCCCTGTCCTGCGGGCCGCCGCTCCCCCTTCACGGGGCAAGGCCAGGGCGTGGGCTCATTGGGGTACTCCCACAGGCCAGCCAAAAGCCCCTGCTCCGGCCGCCTGCGCAGAGCCACTCTCCCCTTTTGAAAAATCAGGTACACGGTCCTCTCCTCTACTTTCCGGGGGGCTTTGGGCTTTTTCACCGGCAGGTCCCGGGCGCCGCCCTCTCTATATCCAACGCAGAAGCTTGCGGCCGGGCATTGGCTGCATAAAGGCTCGCCCCCTGGCAGGCAGACCATGGCCCCCAGGTCCATCAGGGCCTGGTTAAAGTCTCCAGGCCGCTCTTGGGGCATTACCGCTGCCAAGGCTCTGGCCACCTCCCGTTTTATAGGGGGTGCGTCCATCTCCCGGCAGTCGCCGGTCAGGCGGCTGACCACCCGCAGCACATTGCCATCCACAGCGGGGACCGCCTTGCCAAAAGCAATGGAGGCAATGGCCCCGGCGGTGTACTCTCCTACTCCGGGCAGGGTCCGCAGGGCTTTGGGTTCCCCGGGAATTTCGCCTCCCAGCTCCTCCACTACCTGGCGGGCAGCCTTTTGCAGGTTTCGGGCGCGGCTATAGTAGCCAAGCCCCTGCCAAAGCTTCATAAGCCGGTCCTGGGGACAGGCAGCTAGGTCCTGTATGGTTGGCAGGGCCTCCATAAACCGGGCGTAGTACTCCAGCACCGCGGCCACCCGGGTCTGCTGCAGCATGATTTCCGATACCCACACGTGGTAAGGGGTGGGGTCGCTGCGCCAGGGCAGCACCCGGGCATGGGCCCGGTACCACGCCGTCAGGGGGGCGGGCAGCTGTTGAAGCTCTGTCATGAGGGGCCTCCTTCTTAGGGCGTTTTCAAAAAAACCCGTGCGAACGCTTATGTGAACACGGCCTAACTTCTTTTTTGATGATGGAATGGCCTCCGGCGGCCAAAGGCTTTGCCTCTGGACCCCCCGCCGCTCTGGCGTTGGCCGGGGCGTTATTCTATCGATACAGGTTCTTCGTCTATGTCTACTTTGCGCAGCTCCTTTTTGGCCAGCAGGTCGTACATAGCCGGCACCACAAACAGGGTCATCAGCGTGGCGTACAGCAGGCCGCCAATGCACACCACTGCCACAGGCTGCATCATCTCGGCCCCCATGCCAGTGGCCAGAGCCATAAACAGCAGTCCCAGCACAGTGGTGAGCACGGTCATCAAAATGGGCCGCATCCGGGTGCGTCCCGCCAGCAGGATAGCGTCCCGGCGCTCCATGCCTTCCAGCCGCAGCTGGTTGATGTAATCAATGAGCACAATGCCGTTATTTACAATAATGCCTGAAAGCATGATAAAGCCGATCATAGATACCACGCTCACTTCCATGCCGCACAGGTACAGGGCCAAAAATCCGCCGGTAAAGGCCAGGGGAATGGTAAACATTACAATAAAGGGCAGCAAAAGAGACTGGAACTGGATCACCATAATCAAGTAGATAATCAGGATGGCCAAAAGCCCCATCTGCACCAGCTGGCCCATGGCCTCCATAATCGTCTCGTTCTCTCCCGCCATTTCCAGCCGGACCCCTTCTGGCGGGGTGTAGCTCTCCAGAGCCCGCTCCACCGCCTGGGTGGCCAGGCTGACGTTCTGCCCCTCCTCCAGGGCAGCGGTAACAGTAAGCACTCGGTTCTGGTTTTCCCGCTGAATGGCATTTAGGCTCTGGCGCTCCTCAAACTTTGCCACCCGAATCAGCGGCACCTCTTGGGTCTCGCCGGTGGTCCGGTCCGTGGCGGTAACCGTTAGGCTCTTTAAGTAGCTCTCGTTCATCTGGCCGTTTTTGGGGTGTACCACCAGCACGTCCTCGGGATAGCCGCCAATATTCATGCTGGTAGCCACCGCGTCCCCAGAAATAGCCCCACTGACCGCCTGGTAGATCTGGGCCGTGGTCAGGCCGTTTTCCATGGCTTTGTTTTTGTCCACCACCACCCGCAGCTCGGGGGTGCTATCCTCCAGGTCACTGGTGCTTTCCTCAATGCCTTTCACTCCAGCGGCCAGCTCGCCGACCTCATTGGCCGCGTCAATCAGGGCGTCCATGTCGTCTCCGTACAGTTTCATCTCCACCCCCGAGCCGCTCATGGCAGACATATATGCGCTCATGTCCATCGCTCCCTGGGCCTCTACTTCACAATCCAGGTCCTCGCAGGCTGCCTCAATCTCCTTGGCGGCCTCGCTGTCTTTCAGCCCGGCACTCTGGTCCAATATCACGTACATGGACACAGCCCCGTCTCCGCCGGCCATCATGCCCATCATGCCGGTCCCCCCGCCGCCAGCCATAGCCCCCACCGTCTCCACGCAGTTTAGGGGCAGGATGCGCTCCATAATCTGGTCCGCCATAGCCGTGCGCTCCTCAAAGCTGGAGGCCTCCTCTTCTTCACCGGGCATGGTAAAGCTAACCGTGATCTGGTTTCCGCTCATGGCAGGCATAAACAGAAAGCCCCGGGAAAGGGCCAGCCCCACGCTGGCAACCAGCAACACCAAAGAAAGCCCAAGAACCGCCCATTTATGCCGGAGAGAGACTGCCGCCAGCTTCCCATAGCCACTAAGGAGCTTGTTAAACACCCGGTCCTCTTTCACCCGAACCGTACGCAAGGTGGTGGAGGTGAGGGCAGGCACCAGGGTAACCGCCACAAAGAGGCTGGCCAAAAGGGAATAGCCAATGGTCAGGGCCATATCCGTAAACAGCTGGCGGGTGACCCCCTCTACAAACACAATGGGCAAAAACACGCAGACTGTGGTAAAGGTAGAAGCAATAATAGCCCCGGTGACCTGCACCGCCCCCTGAACCGAGGCCTTGGCCGCGGAGGCCCCTTCGCTGCGCAGGCGGTAGATGTTCTCAATGACCACCACCGAGTTGTCCACCAGCATTCCCACTCCCACCGCCAGGCCGGAAAGAGAGATAACGTTGAGAGAGATGCCCGAAAAGTACATCAGCACCACAGCGGTCAACAGAGAGATGGGAATGGAAAAGGCCACGGCCGCAGTGGGACGGATGTCCTTAAGGAAGAACAACAGAATCACCACCGCCAGCCCCGCGCCCAGCAGCAGGTTTTGCAGCACGGTGTCCACCACAATGTAAATATAGTCCCCTTGGTCCGAGAGCACCGTAAAGTTCAGCCCCTCTTGGGCGGCGGAGAGCTCTTCAAAGCGGTCCAGAATATTCCGGGAGACCTGGGCTGTAGAGTAGGTAGACTGCTTGGTAAAGGACAGCAAAAGACCGTCTTGGCCATTGATGCGGGCGTACACCTGGCCACGGTTGTCCGCCAGGGCCACGTCCGCCACATCCCGCAGGTACACCTTGCCAATGCCCTCGCTGCCAGTGTCAAACAGGAGAAGCCCCGCCAGCTCTTCGGGGTCCGTCAGCTTGTCGCCCACCCGTACCAGGGTCTGCCCGCCTTCCTCCTCAATATACCCAGCGGGCATAGAGAAGTTCTGGGCGCTAAGGATGGTGGACACCATCTCCATGGTAATATCCAGCTTTCCCGCCTTATAGGCCGCCTCCTTCTGCTTGTCAAAGTCCTCTCGGGCAGTGTCCAGCTGGTCCCGGGCAGCCTCCAGCTGGGTCTGGGCCGAGGAAAGAGCAGACTGGCCCGCCAAAATCTGGGAGAGCCCGGCGCTGATCTGCATCATGCCATTGGCCTGCTGCCGGGAAAGCTCTTTCAGTGCCTGGTCCACGGTAAGCCCGCCGCTTTCCAGCTGGGAAAGAGCGCCTTGCAGCTGCTGTTTTCCGGCGGTAAGCTGGCTCAAATTCTTTTCCAGTTCCTCCAGCGCGGCAGAAAGGTTATCCGGGTCGGCCCCTGCGGCGCTGGCCATAGCCCGGGCTTCCTGTAGGGCCTGGTCTACCTTCGCCTTGTTAGCGGTCAGCTCCTCCAGCCGGGCCGGGGCCTCCTCTGGGGTAACCCCCAGCCCAGCCAGGCCAGCCTCCACAGCGGCCAGCTGGCCCTTTAGCTGCTCCAGCTGGGCTAGCAAGGCGGCATACTCCTCAGTTTCCGGGTCCAGGGCCGCCATCTGCTCTTCCAAAGCGGCAACCTGGCCCTGTAGCGCGGTGTAAGAGGTAACCAGCTCCTGCAAGCCTGCCACAGCCTGGTCCAAAGCCCCCGCTTGGGCTTGCAGCTCCTCCAGGGAGGTTTTCAGGGTGTTCAGTTGTTCCTGGGACTTTTTCAGCTGTTCCAGGTTCTGGTCCATGGTGGAAAGCTGGGCCTTCATCTGGGCCTTGGCGGACTCAATCTCCACCTTTTTGGAGATCAGCTGCCCTTGGGCCTGGCCAGTCTGCTGGGTCAGCTGCTCTTGGCCCTGCTCCAGCTGGGCCCGCTGGCCCGCCAGCTCGTCAGACTGCTCCTCTGTCTCCCGCAGGCCGTCCTCAATCTCCTGGCCGCTTTGGTCCATTTCCTCCTGGGCCTCGCCGAACTTCTGGTCCAGCTTCTGCTTCATCTTGGCGTTCAGCGCGTCAATCTTATCCTGGCGCAGCTCCACGGCCACCCGCTCTTCCACATTGCCGCTGACAGACACCCCGGCCACGCCCTCAATGCCCTCCAGCTTCATCAGCAGCTCATTGTCCAGCAGGTTGGTCAGGGCAATGTTGTCCATGCCCTCCATCTCCACAGCGGCCACGGTGACAGGCAGCATATTGGGGTTGATTTTCATGATATAAGGGGTCCCCACCATGTCGTCCCAGCTGCCGGAGACCGAGTTCAGCTTTTCCCGGATGTCAGCGGTAAGGGTGTCCATGTTCGCATCGTCGGTAAGCTGTAGCATAACTTGAGAGGAATTTTCCCTGGACACAGAAGTGATCTCCTCCACATGGTCCAGGGTGGCCATAGTTTGTTCGATGGGCCTGGTTACCTGGTCCTCCACCTCCTCTGGCGTAGCGCCGGGGTAGGCGGTGACAATCACCGCGTAGGGCAGGTTGATGTTTGGCAGCAGGTCCGGGGTCATGCGGAAAAAAGCCACCGCCCCCAGCACCAGAACCATGACCACGCCCACCAAAACGGTGAGGGGTTTTTTTACACTGAATTTTGAGAACATGGAACCATTCCTCTCTCTAAGAACCCATATTACAGGTTCAGAAATACGATTTACGCAACTGGTTTAGATTATAATCCTCCCTGACCCAGGAATGATGAATTTTTTGTAAAAGTTTTGGCATAGCAAAAGAGCCAGGCAGCCCTGGGGGCAATCCGGCTCTTTACTGAAAGAGAGAATACGGGACAGGCCGCGCGGTTTATAGTTAACACAGTTCAAAAGAGGTAGAATACCTCTTTTGAACCAGGCGGCATAGTCGCCCAGCTTGAAAATCGGTACATAACGATTTTTAAGTGTGGTTACTATAGCGTCCTTCCGTTTTTTCCTGCCACTGGCGCTTTTTCTCTGGCGGCACGGTCTTTAGCTCCGCCAGGGCATAGTCCTGGCCCAGGGCCTCCCACTTGGTTTTGCCAATGTCGTGGTAGGCCATTATCTCCACGCTCTCAATGCAGCCGTGTCCCTCTCGCAGCTCCCGGATGGCCGCGAAGTGCTCCTCCCGGTCGTTAACCTTAGGAATAATGGGGCAGCGCAATGCCACCCGGGCGCCCATCTGGTCCAGCAGGGCCAGAGAGTCCAGCACCGGCTCCAGCGGGGCCCCGGTCCAGCATTTGTGCTCCTGGGGGTCGCTGTGCTTGAAATCCAACAAAAACAGGTCCGTCCCCTCCGCCAGGGCTTTCAGCCGCTCTGGGGCCACCAGGCCGTTGGTCTCCAGGGCTGTATGGTAGCCCCGCTCCTTGCAGGCGGCCAGCAGCTCCATCAAAAAGTCGAACTGCACCGAGGCCTCTCCCCCGGAGAAGGTGACCCCGCCCCCTGAGGACCGGTAGTACTTGGCGTCTTTGTCCACCTCCGCCATCACCTGGGCGGCGTCCATCTCCCGGCCCGAGAGCTCCAGGGCCCCGTTGGGGCAAAGGTCCGCGCAGCGCCCGCAGGCCGCGCATTTTCCCCGGTGGAAAACATGCCCTGCCTCTCCCACCTGGTGGGCCCCCTGGGGGCAGGCGGTACAGGCCCCGCAGCGGGCGCACTTTTCCGGCCGGTACAAAAGCTGGGGCTGGGGAGAAAAGCTCTCCGGGTTGTGGCACCAGGCACAGCGCATATTACAGCCCTTTAGGAACACCGTGGTGCGGATGCCCGGGCCGTCGTACACGCAGAAGCGCTGAATATCGAACACAATGCCAGTGGTTTTAGGCTCCATAGGTAGTCCTCTCAATGATCTCCCGCTGGACGATGGGGTTCAGGGTGACGAACCGGGCGGAGAAGCCGCCAATGCGCACCAGCAGGTTCTGGTAGTTTTCTGGGTGGACCATAGCGTTTTCCAGGTCCTCCTTGCCCACCACGCACAGGTTGGTCTGCACGCCGCCGTTCTGGTAAAAGGCCTTCAGCACCGCGCCCACCTTGTCCATGGACCCAGCGAACAGCTCCTTGGTAAAGCGCACGTTGTTGATGACCCCCACGTGTTTGGTATTGTCAAACTTGGACATGGAGTTCAGCAGGGCTGTAACGCCGCATTTGTCCGCACCGATAGACGCTCCGTTGGCGTTGGCCATAGGCGCGCCTTTGTGGCGGCCGCAGGCTGAAGCGGAGCAGAAGTTGCCCCACTCGGCACTCATGGAGTTGTTCACGCTGACAATATTATACCTGTGCAGCCCGGCTTTTTCCCCGGCCTGGCTGGTCACGCGGCCCAGGTCGCCGAACAGCCGCACGGCCATCGCGTCGGCAGTTTCCTGGTCGTTGCCGTATTTGGGGGCGTCTAGGCAGAGGCGGCGCACGTCCTCGTGGCCCTCAAAGTCCTGGTCCAAAATCTCCACCATCTGGCCCAGGGTCAGGCGCTTCTCCTCATAGACCAGCTGTTTGATGGCCGTCAGGCTGTCGGCGCAGCTGAT
This sequence comes from Acutalibacter sp., assembly GCA_022801475.1. Taxonomy (GTDB): domain Bacteria; phylum Bacillota; class Clostridia; order Oscillospirales; family Acutalibacteraceae; genus Acutalibacter. The sequence goes on from JAAWSH010000028.1 coordinate 9,192, forward strand.
AATGCCGAACATCTCGCTGGAGGCGTTCAGGTACCGCACGCCCCCCTCAAAGGCAGCCTTGCCCCGGGCAATGCAGTCGTCCAGCAGCAGGCTTAGGTGCAGGTAGGGGGCGTCCTCCCCGGCGATTTGATAGTTCAGGTACTTTTGCACCGCGTACTTCTCAATCACTGGCCGCAGCTGGCCCATCACCGCGCCATACAGCTTTTCAAAGCTGTCCAGCTCATCCAGCCCGCCGGTTTTCTCCCCGCAGAACACCCCGTGGTACGAGTCCACCCCGTTGTGCAGGGCCAGGTCCAGGGCCTTTAGGGCGTTGATGCCGTTGTTGGGGGTGCCCACGCTGTAGCCCACCAGCACATACTCGCCGCAGCCAAAGGGCACGTACTGCTCCGCCTCGGCCCGGCTGACGCCATAGACCTTCTCCACAGCGGGCACATTGGTGTCGTCGGAATAGATGATGGGGAAGGTGGTCCCCTCGGCGTTGACCTCCATGGCCTTTTGGAACACCGCCTCGCTCATGCCGGTATAGTACCGCAGGGTCAGCTGGGGCACAGTCTCCCGAAAACGCCGGGAGGCCTCCATAATAGCCATAGCCAGCCGGTCGGCCTCTTCCGGGTGGCGGCGGCCCACCCCGCCGATGATCACCCGGCAGTCGTGGATCTTGTTGATCTCCTTAAAGTGCTTATATAGGTAGAGAATGATCTCTACCCCCTCTTCCTCCGTAATGCGCCCGACGTCCAGGTCGGCGGCGTACAGGGGGCCCAGGTAGTCGTCCATGCGGCTGTAGTTCATCAGGTCGCAGCTGACGGAGTAAATCCACATCAGCTGCACGCCCTCCAGGAAAGTGGCCGGCGGGTTATGCTGTATGTGGCAAAGGGCCTGGGCCATCCGCTCAAAGCGCCGGCGGGCGGCGGGGTCCCCTGCGTTTTGGGCCATTTCCTCCGCCTGGGCCTGGTAGCGGGCGCAGGCCTGCCGCAGGCTCTCCATCCACATTTTCAGCGCCGTATAGAAGGAGCTCTCCCCCCGGCGCTGTACCATGCCGTCAATCTCCCGGTCCAGGCCGTCAAAGCCCAGCTGGATCAGCTTTTCAAAGTCTAGGTTGGTGCCCGCTACCCGGCAGTCGCAGTTGCCCACCCCGGGGCTGGCGTAGCCCTTGGGGGGCACGTAGCCGTAGCGGCTGGCAAAGGCCAGGTCCAGCTTGCGGGCGGTGTGCTCCTCGTGCCAGTAGTTTTGCAGGGCCTGGCACTGGTACACCTCCTGGGCGCTCAGCTGGTCCCCGCACTGGCCCAGAGCCTGGGCAAAGTCGAACTCATTAAAATAGTAGGTATAACAGCCCCCCACCATGGCGGAGTAGCCCCCCACCTGAGAGGTAAAGCCCAGGTAGCCGTGTTCATACCGGCCGGCAATGCCGTCGTTTTCGTCAATAGGGACCAGAATGTTTTTCAGCTGAAGGTCCATGCAGCGGGCCTCCCGCAGGTAGATGTCGCCCTGGTTTTCCCGGTAGATCCGGGAGAACTCCAGGGCGTCGCGAAGCTTTTGGACTGGGGTTTTATACATGGTCAGGTTCCTCCTTTGAAATTGTATTTCATTTTATATTGTTGGTTTGCATTTTGAGGTGGCGCTTTGTTTCTTCCGCTGGATGGCTTTTTTGCCGATCTCTTTTCTGTTGGGTTTTTCTGGCTGC
>JAAWSH010000029.1 GCA_022801475.1 Acutalibacter sp.
GACATAGAAGGAGGAAAGAAACATGAAAATTACCATTATTGGCAGGAAAGTGAATCTCCGCAACAATTTTAAAGAGCTGGCTGAGAAGAAATTGGCCAAATTCGACCGTATCTTCGACGAGGACGCTGAGGCTGTGGTCACTGTAACTGTGGAGCGCAACCGCCAGACTGTTGAGATAACCATTCGCCAGAGGGGCATTATCTGCCGGGCAGAAGAGACCTCTCAAGACATGAACGAGGCCCTGGACCATGTAGTGGCCGCCCTGGGACGCCAGATGCGCCGGAACAAGACCCGCCTGGAAAAAGCAAAGAAGGTGAACCCGGGCATGGAGTTTGCGGATGCCTACTACGACGAGCCAGAAGAAGAGCTGGCGGTTTCCCGTACCAAACGCTTCGCGGTGAAGGTAATGACCGCTGAAGAGGCCATTATGCAGATGAATATGCTGAACCACGAGTTCTTTATGTTCCGGGATGACCAGACAGGGGAGATCAATGTGGTTTACCGCCGGAAGAACGGGGAATACGGCCTGCTGGTGCCGGAAGAGAAATGAATTATTGCGCTCCTTGTCTGCTGGGCGTGGAAGGCCTGGTGGCAGAAGAACTAAGAGAGATGGGCTGTGAAGAGGTACGGGCGGAGAACGGTCGAGTACTGTTTTCCGGTGGGCCGGAGCTGCTGGCCCGGGCTAATATCAACAGCCGCTACGCGGAACGGATAGGTTTGCTTTTGGGTGAGTTCCGAGCAGTAAGTTTTGAGGAGCTCTTCCAGGGGGTGAAGGCCCTGCACTGGGAGGAGTTTCTGGGAAAAGAGGACGCTTTTCCCGTGACAGGCAGCAGCCTGAACAGTCGGCTGCACAGTGTGCCAGACTGTCAGGCCATTATCAAAAAAGCCATTGTAGAACGGCTGAAAAGCCGCTACCGGCTGGGATGGTTTTCAGAGGAGGGCCCCCAGCACCGGGTGCGGTTCCGTATAATGAAGGATCAGGTGAGTATCACCATAGACGCCAGCGGGGCGGGTCTGCACAAAAGAGGCTACCGCCCCGCCTCTTCTGTTGCACCTATTAAGGAGACCTTGGCGGCGGCTTTGGTGAAGTTAATGCGGGTGCGGCCGGATGGAAGCTTCTTTGACCCTTTCTGTGGCTCGGGTACTCTGCTTATTGAAGCGGCCCTGCTGGCAAAAAATAGGGCTCCGGGGGTAAACCGGCCCTTTGCGGCAGAGGCCTGGCGGGAAACGCCCCAGACTCTTTGGCAGAGGGAAAGGGACCGGGCACGGGATTTGGAACGGCAGGACGTAGGTTTTCACGCCACAGGATATGATATTGATCCCGCCGCAGTGGCGCTAAGTCTGGAAAATGCCCGGCGTGCCGGGGTGGCGGGGGCTGTGACTGTGAAAGAGAGGGCAATTCTGGATTTTTATGAAGAGGGACCCTTTGGTTGCGTGGTGTGCAACCCGCCCTATGGTCAGCGCCTGCTGGACCAGAAAGCTGCGGCAAAGATCTACCGGGACATGGGCCGGGTGTTCCAGCGCCGGCAAGGTTGGAGCTACGGGGTGATCACCCCGGATGAGACCTTTGAGACGCTGTTCGGCCGGCCGGCGGACAAGCGCCGGAAGCTGTATAATGGGATGATACGCTGTCAGTTTTATCAGTATTTCAAGTGGAAATAATCAGGCGTTTTGCCGCACCGGTGGCAGAGGGGAGAGGAGACCGGTGAAATTCTTTCAAAGGTTTAGGGACCAGATGGAGACCAGGCGGCTGGTTTTACGGCGGTGGAAGCACAGAGATCTGGCGGATTATGTCAGGATCGTTTCAGACCTGGAGGTAATGGCGCCCGCCGGGTGCCGGCCAGTCCAAAATTTGGAAGAGGCGGCCTCTATGCTGGCCCGGGATGTCCGCAATGAGATGTGCTATGCCATTACGCTAAAGGACACTGACGAGGTGGTGGGACGTATCAAGTTTCAAACGGACCTGCGCCGTTTTCATGTGAATAGCCTCTCTGTAGGCTACGAGCTGCGCCGGGACCAGTGGGGCCAGGGCTATATGACCGAGGCCCTGGGGGCTATGGTGCACTATGCCTTTGAGAAGCGAAAGGTAGATGTAATGGGCATTAGCCACTATGCGGATAACCTGCGGTCAAAGAGGGTCATTGAAAAGTGCGGCTTCCGCCGGGAGGGGGTCGTCCCCTGGGCCAGCAAGCGCTTTGACGGAAAGATCTGTGATGACGTGTGCTACTCCCTGCTGCGAGAGGACTATTTTAAAGCGGTGTCGCAGAATTCGCAGCTAGAGCCTTAAGAATTATTTTGCTTGGCTATAGTGCACAAAATTTGCTTGCTGATTGCGGGAATGACTGTATGTGGCCTGTGTCCGCTCATGGAAAATCTGACTGTGTAATACGAAGCTAAGGACCTTTAAGACGATAAAGGGGAATGGCTTCTACATGGTATTGTGTGTAGCCCTTGGTATTAAGGAATGATATAGAAAACAGTGAGCTCCTGGTGCCGCAGGGGCTTTCTTTTTTCAAGAAAAGACAAATTGTGCAAAATAGCATCTTGCCAGCCAAAGGAGAAATTGGTATAATATTTTATTACAGAGATTGTCAAATTTGGCGATTATTTGGTTGAACTCCTTGCTGCGATACATTCCATCGCCAACTACTGTAGAAAGGAAGATGAACATGAAACTACGCACCAGGCTTTTGTCCGCGTTTATGGCGGCTGCGCTGCTGTTTTCCGGGATACCGGCCCAGGCGGCGGCTCCTCAGGGGGATTTGATTACCGGGCAGCTTCAGACCACGTTACGTCTGGACTACGCCCAATCCCTGGACGCTCTGCAAAACCACGACGTAAGGGCCACCCTGCGCCGTGGGGAGGAAGAGCTGGGACAGATTGAGCTGTGGGATACAGAGGCTACAGCACTGGGGCAATATCAGGCCGCGCTGGAGGCCCGGAACGCTGATGGCGGCCAGGACGCCACCGGCTGGCCCAAGTATATTGCTTTTACCATATTTGATCTGCCCAGAGATACTTACACCCTCACTTTTACAGGACAGGGATATAAAACCTACACCCAAGAGGTGGTTTTGGGGGAGTACTCCCGTCACCTAAACCTGGGCACCGGAGACGCCACCTTTACCCTTGGAGATGTGAACGGAGATGGCGTGGTAGACGCGGCGGACCGGGAGCAGCTTTCCCAACATCTGGCCTCTGGAGACAGAGCCAGCTATGCTACGTATGATTTTAATGGCGACGAGAAGATTGACGTGGTAGACCTGGCATATCTAAACTGCAATATTGGGGCCCAGGGAGACGCGGAACTGCTGGATGGCGCCCTGCTGGCACCTCCTGTGGACCTGGACGCCTTGTCGGGGGTGCAGCTGGTTTCGGGCAGCTGGGATGGTCTGTTTAGTGCTGGGAACTCGGGCTCTGGGGTGTCCATTGCCGCTGCCGGGGGCTCGGTGGAGCTCCCCATTGGCTTTACCACACCGGTGGAAATGGAGCAGGTAACCATTGTGACCCCCAGGGTGGGGGGCATTCAGTCCGGAACCGTAGCAGTGGAGTATACCACTGGAGAGACGGAGAACATTCCCATGGATACCGCCCTGCCTGCCGGAGTGAGGGCCATTGACCCCAAAGAGGGCAGCGCCACCATTACCATTGTTTTAGGCAAACGGGTGCCAGTGAAGAAAATCACTATTACGGTGACTGCTACAGAGACGGGTACGGTCTCTGTAGAGTCCATTCAGTTTTTGAAGGATATTGTGCCCGAAAACCCTGTGGCCCCCAACCGGGTGGTCTCTGGCCTAACGGCTACAGCGGGTAGTGAGCAGGTAAATCTCAAGTGGCGGGGCCTGCCCAACGTCACCGGCTACCGGGTGGCCTATTGGCCCGACGGCAGCGCGGGAAGTGTAAAGACGCTGGACGTCACTACACCCTACGCCCAGATTAGCGGGCTGGACAACCTAAAGACATATTGGTTCCAGGTAACGCCTACTGCCGAGGGCTGGTCCGGCGAGGCCTGCCCGGCGGTTTCCGCCACGCCTCAGCCAGCAAAAAAGCCCAATGCCCCGGATATGGTGTCTATCACCGAGCTGGACAGTGCTTTGGCGGTTTCTTGGAAAGCGGCGGAGTCTGCCACTTTTTATGAGGTATATTATAAGGAAAAGGATTCGCAGCAGGCATACCGGCAGGCAGGGGGCCAGCTGGTATCCACCAATGTAAATATTCCCTCCCTAAAGAATGGCGTTACCTATTCGGTGTATGTAGTGGCTGGCAACGAGATTGGCAAAAGCGGCCAGTCCCGAATTTCCGAGGGTACCCCCCGGGCGGTGGACTACTCTCCCCCGGCAGACCTGCCTAAATCCGGCCTGCTGGACCGCTCCAAGATCGAGAGCATCCGTCTGGCGGACCCCAATAACTATGCGCCCGGCGAGTACACCCAGGCCGCGCCTTTTTCCCCCAACAATCTCATTGACGGAGACTACCGTACCCACTGGACTGCTCGGAACTGGTATGGTAACGAACACGTAATTGTTACCTTCAAGGAGCCGGTGGATCTTCAGGCTGTGCTGTGGGCGCCTCGGCTGGATGGCAATTATCCCCGTTACCTGCGGGCGTATAGCATTCAAGTTTGGTACGAGGGAGAGGACCTTTCTCAGAAGGGCCATTTGCTGGTGCCCGACCCCCAGCGAGGCGGCCAGGACAACAACGGCGGTACCGGCGGCGGGGACGTGCTCACTTGGCCCAATATTCCCAACCAGAGCAGTATTCCCAGTAAACGCTTTGGGGTGTTGCCTTTTGGACCAGAGAAACAGATAAAGCAGATCAGTGTGGCCGTAGAGCAGGCAGCCTATAACCTGGTGAACTGCTCGGAGCTGATGTTTATGGAGTACGACCCGGCCCACTGCCTGCCCGAGGAGATCGCAGGCCTGTTTACTAGTGAGCTGCGTACCCAGTTAAAACCTGGGGTAGATAAGGCGAAGATCGACAGCTTGCTGGCTCGGCTCAATAGTGATGAAAAATATTATTATCTGCATATTCAGGCTCTGCGAGACGAGCTGGCCCTGGCCCAGGAGCTTTTGAACGGCAGTTCCAGCAGCGGGGCTATGCTAAATGGAGTTCAATCCCGAAGCAGCGGGGCGGACAGCGCCAAATACAGCCAGGGTGGCAGCGAGCTACAGCCCCTGGGCGTGGCGGCCAAAGCCAACCAGGAGATTACTGTGTATGCCCAGGGCATTCCCCAGGGGGGCAAGCTGACGGTGTATGCCTCGCAGTTTAACGCCGAGGCCTCCCAGTGGCTCAGCTCCATGGGAGAGGTGCAAAATGGCCGGAACATTCTGCTAACGCCTAAGATTGGCAGCCAGAATACCGAGCGGGGCGGCAGCCTGTACTTTACCTATACAGGACCGGACCCCCAGAACGTTCAGCTGCACGTGCGTCGGGCAACGGACGTCCCTGTGTTGGAGCTTTCCAACTGGTATGCCATGACCGAGGCAGCCAAGCGGAACGCTATTACCAGCTACCTGGAAGAGCTGGAAAATTATGTGGCAAAAAATAATTTTAACAATACTAATAAAACCACCAGCTGCCTGAATGTCACGGAAATTTCTACACCCACTATGCTGCTTTCCCTGCCGGCGCTGGCGGTGCAGAATAGTGCGCCCACCCTGGGCGCCAAAAGCGAGAGCTTATTTAACGCGGTGCTGGCCTGGGAGGATCTAATGCATATCTGCAAGACGACCCAAGGCATTGACAACACCTATTCCAAGAACGACATGCAGTCCCGGCAGAATGTGCGGTGTATGCAAATGTTCTCCGGCGCGTTTATGTACGCGGCGGGAAACCACATTGGTATTGGATACAATTCCTGCGCGGGCATGGTAGGCGGTAGGCCTATCAGCCAGCTTGGCTCAGGCGCTACGTCCAACGGTCTGTTCGGCTGGGGCATCGCCCATGAGATCGGCCATAACATGGATAAGCTGGGCCGGGCGGAGATTACCAATAACCTGTACTCTCTGATGGTTCAGACCTATGATGGCGGGGCCAATATCCTCCCGTCCCGGCTGGAGAACAGTGGAAAGTATGCCGCAGTGTTTAACAAAACCGCTCAAGGCCAGCTTGGGGCCTCCAACGATGTGTTCGTACAGCTGGCTATGTACTGGCAGCTGCATCTGGCCTATGACGGCAAGGACCAGCCCATGAACTTCTACAACCGTTTCTTTAAAGCCTGGAAGTCTGGGGAATATCTAAAAGACCTGGCTGGCCTGAACCTGAGTTATGACGAAAAGGTGGCGCTTACCGCCAGCGGCGTGGCGGGTCGGAACCTGACGGACTTCTTCACCCATTGGGGCATGAAACTGAGCGACAACGTACTCGCGCGCCTGTCCACCTATAGTAAGGAGACCCGGGCCATCTGGTACTTAAACGACCAGAGCCGCAGGAACCGGCTGAACAATACGTCTCAAGGTTATGCGGAACTCATGGTTACAGCGGAGAAAAAGGGCGACACCCAGGTGGAGCTAAAACTCTCCGGCAACGGGACCAACGTGCAGGGATATGAGATCCTTCGCAATGGTAAGGCCATTGCCTTTGTGCCTGAAAACAGCTTCAGCGGGGGCCTGCTGTATACCGACGAAATCAGCGCAGGCAACCATCTGACCTACAGCTATACAGTGAAAACCTATGATACCCTGGGCAATCTGATCCATACGGCCAGCACCAACCAGATCCGTATTGCCTATGACAAAACGGTACCCGCCAGCAGCTATAAGGTGGCCAATACCGGCGGCTCTCTGGTGTTTGAGCTGGAAGAGGAAACCGCTGTTTCCGGCCTAAAGATCACGGGTGGACCGGCATCTGGGGCGTATACAGTGGAGATCACCGACAAAGATGGCAAGGTCTTTACCTTCCAGAAAGATTTTAGTCAGGGAGTGGCCTCTGTTGACGAGAAGGACGCTGTACTGCACTACTTCACCAAGCCCGGCGCGGCTGCCGGGGATGCCCGTATCTGGACCTACGACGTGAAGAAGATTGTGGTCACAGATCCCAGCGGCGTCCTTACAACTTCTAATGTAAGGCTGCTAAGCTATGTGGGCGATGACGTGGCCTTTTTAACTGACGCCTCTGGTTTTGTAGGGCGGCTTTCTGAGGATTATACTTATGGAGAGGGCGACAGCCAGCAGGTGGTGAAAAAGGGTACTCTGGTTATAGCTGGAACTTACCGGGGCAATCCCATCTATAATTCTATCCGGGTTCGGGGCAAATTTACCACTACCAAGACAGTGGTGAACGAAGATGGCACAGAAGAGGTGAAGGTGGAAGAGTCTCAGCGGGATATAGATGGCGAGACCCTGATGTTTGCCGAGGTGCCAGCCGATGGAGAGGTTAGTGAGATCAGCAATGGTCTGTTCCTGTTTATTCCCAATGTGCAAAAAGAGGCTGAGCTGCAAGGAGCCACCCACTGCGACGGGGTGAACCTACTGCCCAGCCAGATCATGGTGCAAATGGACTGCCTGGACGACCCCAACAACCCCGCAGGCCCCAGGCGCACCACGGCACAGACCCTGTGGACCAACAGTCCCGGGGGCACAGATTTGCCGGAAATTCGTTTGGAGGAGGGAAACTAAACTATGAGAAAAATCGTTAGTTTGCTACTTTCCGTTACCTTGGCGGCGGCTGTGGCTTTGGGGCTGCCGGCGCGGTCTCTGGCTGTGGAAGCTTCCAAGACCCAACTATCCTACTGCCAAACGGAGCAGGGAAATGTTATCCTGGCGGTGACAGGCATTGCCCCAGAAAAAGTGATTCATGGCGTGCAGATGGAAATTACGCTAAACGGGATCTACCAGCCCAGCGAGGTAGCCTTGAAGCCTGAAAACGGCTTTAGTCCGGACTTTTCCACCCTGGTGAGCCAGAGCAGTGGCAAAACAACAGTGACCCTGTACCTGGTTTCTGCGTACGCTCTGAACCACCAGAGTACGCTGGCTTTGGGTGAACTGGTTGCTAACGGCCAGGGGGTGGTTCCGGAGAAAGCCCGGCTGGCCCTGTTGGACTATGATATGATTCAAAATGGTCCGGGCGCTGGCACCTCCTTCTATATGGAGGAGGTGGAGGTAACGCGGGACCCCAATAGCGTGGAGCTGGGAGAATTCTACAGCATCTCTGGGTCCGGGGCCCTTCACGGCACGGTTACAGCGCCATCCACCGCCCGGGAAAACCAACGAGTGGAGGTACAGACAACCCCAGACCAAGGGTACCGGCTGGAGTCTTTCAAGGTTTCCAAAACAGACGGTACAGTGCTACCCTTGGAGGACTTGGGTGAGGGGTGGTACGCCTTTACCATGCCGGCCGCGCCAGTGACCTTGCAAGGGGTATTCGTGCCCATACAATCCCAAAAGATGCCCTTTACCGATGTGGAGGAGGGCAAGTGGTATTACGAGTATATTCAGTATGTGTATGAACGGGGCATGATGAAGGGCAGTACCGATACCCTTTTTGAGCCTGCGGGACACACCAGCCGGGGAATGCTGGTGGCCATCCTCCATCGACTGGAGGGTTCTCCCAAACAGGGGAGCAACCAGTTTACCGATGTGGCCCCTGGCCGCTGGTACACAGAGCCCATCGCCTGGGCCACTGCCAATGACATTGTGGATGGTTATGGGAACGGACGCTTTGGGCCCAACGACAAAATTACTCGGGAGCAGATGGCTACCATCCTGTACCGTTATGCCAAGTATAAGGGTTACGATCTGTCCGCCCAAGGGAATATGGAGCAGTTTGTTGATAGAGATCAGGTCTCGAAGTTTGCCAAAGAGGCGATTCCCTGGGCTGTAGGGACCGGACTTATTAATGGAAAGGGTGGAGGCAAGCTAGAGCCCAAGGGCTTTGCCACTCGCGCCGAGGCGGCGGCCATTGTCACCCGTTTTTGTCAGAAGATCGCATGACCAATTAGCCCAATATCAATAGAAAAAGACCAGCTGAGTCAATCAGCTGGTCTTTTCTTAATTTTACTGCTGTAAAGCCTAGAGTCGCCGCCGGATGGTTAAGGCAGTGACGGACTGTCTGGCTCCCGCACGCTAGCCGCATACAGCTGAGCAAAGTAGGGGTCATGGATCATTAGCTGCTGAAAGGAGCCCTGGGCCGCTATTCTTCCCTGGCGGAATACGACAATACGGTCAAAGCCAGCTACAGAGCTAAGCCGGTGGGCCACAGCAATCACGGTGCAGTTCTCTAGCAGACAGACCAGCTGGCTCATGACAAATTCTTCAGTCAGGTTGTCCATAGCCGAGGTAGCCTCGTCCAAGAGAACCAGTTGGGGCTTTTGCAAAAGCAGCCGGGCCAGGGCCAGCCGCTGTTTTTCTCCGCCGGAGAGGTTGGTTCCCCGTTCCCCGATGGGGAGGGCTAGTCCCTGGGGGCCCTGGGCCAGGTGGGAAAGCTGGACCCGTCTTAAGGCCTCCAGCAGAGGGGCATCGGCAATATTCTGGTCGAACACCAGGTTTTCTCGTAATGTACCGTCAAACACTGGCGGGTCCTGAGAAAAATAGCAGATGTGCTGGTAAAGACTGTTTAAGTTCAGCAGGGAAAGCTCGTGACCACCCAGCCGGACGCTGCCGGACGGATACTTTAATAGCCCGGCCAAAAGCTTGACCAGTGTGGACTTACCCGAGCCGCTCTCGCCTACAAAGGCCACCTTTTCTTTGGGCCGGATGTGTAGATTCAAGTTCTGAAAAATGTCCCGGCCTTCATAGGCAAAGCTGAGTCCAGAAATTTCCACGTCTCCATCCAGCGCTTCCAGTTTCAGCCCTTGCTCCAGCCGGGGGTCGTCCTCCTGTTCCAAAAAGTTCTGGAGCCGAGAAAAAGCGGCCCGGTTCAGCTTGTACTGGACAAAGAGCACGTTAAAGATGGCAATAGGCATGTAGGCGCTTTCAATAAGGGAGATTAGGGCCACCACAGTGCCCACACTGAGACTGTGGGTGTGCCAGGCGAACCATAGAATGCCCACATCCAGCAGAGCTACCAGCAAAACAAAAATGGTAAAGAAAGCCTCGTGAATGAGAGTCATCTTTACCTTAGAGTCCACAATGTCCCCTTTGGCCCGGCGGGCTTTCTGTAACTCGGTGGGGAACTGCCGCGCCAGGCGAAAGACCACCATTTCCATTAAGCCCCGCACCAGGAAGTGGTTTAAGAGCTCTTCGTTGTTGAGAATTCGTTCTTTCAGCTGGTAGAGGGAGCGCAGCAGAAGGTTTGTCACAAGAAATATGACTGCATACCCGGACAGTAGCACACAGGTAATCAAAGGGCTGGCCTGCCAGATAAAATAGACGCTAAAAACCACAGTGGGTGCCAGATCCCGAAAGACCTGAAGCCAAAAACCAGCCAACATGTCCCGGCCAGCCTGGGCGCCATTTTCGATGACCTGCACCAGCCGACCCGTACCAATTTTTTGGTAGCCAGCGTAGAGGATGGAGCCGGATTTCTCTAAGGCTAGCAGCTTAAAGTCTAGAAACAAGCTGTGGCTCAGTTTTTCGCTGGGATAATTGTCTATATAGTTCATCAGGTAAAGAACCGCCATAATCAATCCATAGGTGAGAATGGACCCCAGTCGAAGGTTTCCATCCGCCAGACCATCCACCAGTT
>JAAWSH010000030.1 GCA_022801475.1 Acutalibacter sp.
CCCTGCCGGGACCTTTGCCTGCTTTGTCCGTCCCCAAGTCAGCAAACACCTGAACGCGGTGGTCACGGACCTGACCAACCTCACTGACGAGAGCTTAACCGATGGCATACCCTTTATGCAGGCGGTCAGCCGCTTCCGCCACTGGCTGGGGGACTGCGTGCTGATGACCTGGGGCACTGGGGATATTCTTACACTCATTGAAAACTGCCGCTACTTCAGCGGCGACCAGCAGGTGCCGTTTCTTACCCAGTACTGTGATTTGCAGAGCTATGTACAGGACGTGCTGGGCCTAGACCCGGCCACCCAGACCGGTCTTTCCAAAGCAGCGGAGCTGCTGGGCCTGGACATCTCCCAGATGGAGCAGCACCGGGCGCTGGATGACAGCTTAGTGACTTTAAAGGTGCTGGAGCGCACGTTTGACCCCAAGGCGATTGTTCCCTATATTCAGCACTGCGACCGGGAATTTTACAAAAAAATGACCTTCCGCACCCGTTATATCACGGACGTGGAGGACCCCAAGGCCAAGGAGGCGGACCTGAGCTTTCCCTGTCCTCACTGTGGGGGCAAGACCCGCAGAGCCTCCCAGTGGGTGCTGCGCAACAGGGGATTTCGGGCAGACTTCTCCTGCGAAAGCTGTGGCTGGCCCTTTGTGGGCCGGGTAATTATCAAAGAGAAATATGAGGGATTGACTGTGAATAAGAAGACCTTCCCTGTACCCATTATAGAAAAGCCCCGCCAGGCGGTCCCGGGCCCGGTGGGGAACATGGAGCTGGAGGTCTCCGGCGGCGTGGGGGTGTTGCGCTTTCCGGCCTGGAGAGAAGTTGGACTGGTAACCCACGCCTTTTCCACCCGCCTGGGAGGCGTCAGTGAAAAGGAGTTCGCTGCCATGAATCTGGGCTTTGGCCGGGGGGACCCGGAAGAAAACGTGGCGGAGAACTACCGCCGCTTCTGTGCGGCTGCCGGGTTTGATCCAGACTCCCTGGTATGCGGCTGCCAAGTGCATAAAACAGACATCCGCCGGGTGGACGAGAGCCACCGGGGTCTGGGCATTTGGCGTGAAAATGACATAGACAGCGCCGATGGCCTGTGCACAAACGTCCCAGGGGTAACTCTTGTTGTCTATGGGGCAGATTGCGTGCCTATCTATTTTGTAGACCCAGTGAAAAGAGCCATCGGCCTGGCCCATGCGGGCTGGCGGGGAGCCGCGGCAGGGATGCCGGGGGTGATGGTCCGCCGCATGACGGAAGAGTTCGGCACCTGCCCCGGCGATTTGCTGGCAGCAGTGGGCCCCTCTATCTGCCAGAACTGCTTCGAGGTGGATGAGCCCGTAGCCCAGGAGTTCCTGGCTCTGCCTGGGGCAGAGGCCTTTGTTACTGGGCCCCAGCGGGACAAATACCACGTGGACCTATGGGAGTGCTGCCGCCGGTCCCTGCTAGGGGCTGGTATGCGAGAGGAACGCATCACCCTGGGCGGACTGTGTACCATGGAAGAGAGCAGCCTGGTGTTCTCTCATCGAAAGACCCGGGGCCAGCGGGGCAGTAACTGCGCGATGCTGGCCCTGAACCCATGAATCCCCTGGCCTGCCGCCTCTGCCCCAGAAGCTGTGGTGTGTCCCGAGAGACCCCTAAGACCCTGGGAACCTGCAAAAGCGGCGGGCAGATGCATATTGCCCGGGCAGCGCTGCACCACTGGGAGGAGCCGCCCATCAGCGGAAAAAAAGGTTCCGGCGCCGTGTTTTTCACAGGCTGTCCCCTGGGGTGCCTGTATTGCCAGAACTATGAGATCAGTACAGCGGAAAACCCCGGCCGCGAGGTGAGCCCAGAGGAACTAAGCGGAATATTTTTCCAGCTGATAGAGGCCGGAGCCCATAATATCAACTTGGTGACCCCCACCCACTTTGTCCCCCAAATACGAAGGGCTCTGCTGATAAAAAAGCCGCCGGTGCCTGTGATATACAATACCTCTGGCTATGAGCGGGTGGAAACCCTGCAAAGCCTGGAAGGGCTGGTGGACGTCTATCTGCCGGACTACAAATATGCCCAGGAAAAGCTTAGCAAGGACCTTTCCGCCGCGCTGGATTATTCACAGCGGGCTGTCGAGGCCATTGAAGAGATGCTGCGTCAGACGGGCCTGCCCCAGTACGACGGGGAGGGGATGATGGTAAAGGGCGTGATGATCCGCCACCTGATTCTGCCTGGGCACACAAAAAACTCCCTTCAAGTGTTGGAGGCCATTGGCCGGCGGTTTCCCGGGGTCCCGGTTAGCCTGATGGCCCAGTATACCCCTTGGGGCAAAGCCAAAGAGCCCGGGGGCATTCCCGGCTACCCAGAGCTCTCCCGGGCCATTACCCGGCGGGAGCTTCACAAAGTGCAGGACGCCCTGTTTTCTCTGGGGCTAGACGGTTTTGTCCAGTCCAGAGAAGCCAAGGGCGCAAAATATATCCCGGATTTCGGGACCGAAAAGGAGAAATAAGTATTATGGCAACGCGAGACGGTTTGGCATACGTGGCTCGGGCAGAGGCGCTAAAGACCTGGCACGGCATGGTGATGGGGCTGGAGCCTAACCTTCAGCCCATGGTCAGTCTGTTCCCCCGATGGAGCCTAAAAGAGGCCGACGGCCTCTGGTGCGCGGCTTTTGTCTATTATTGCTGCATTACCGCTGGCTATGACATTCCTATTCATCCCAAGGAATGCGTTTCTTGCAACCTGGCGGGCTGCGGAGCCTGGGAGGAGTGGGCAAAGGCTGATAACCGCATTGGCTGGCGCACCAATACCTGTCTGCCCCAGCCAGGAGATATTGTGATTTTTGACAAGGTCTTTGAAAATAAGGCGCATGACCATATTGGTATTGTTTTAGGGGACCGGGGCGCCAGCATTCTCACGGCGGAGGGGAACCTGGGCAATGTGTCTGGCATAGTGGAGCGCCCTAAGGACGGGCATATCCGGGGCTATATCAGCTTGCCGGAGAACTTTGTTTATGGAGGATGATGCGGTATGAGCGAACAGAGGATTACGCCCATGACCCAGCCATTGGCTGAGGAAATTGTCGCTTGGCAGTATCCAGGGGAGTACGCGGTCTATGACTGGCGGGAAGGCGCCCCCCTGGATGAACTGCTGGATGGCAGCACCTATGCGGTTTTGAATATTACCGGGGATCTGGTGGGCTTTTATCAGTTCGGACAGGGAGCGAGGGTACCGGTGGAAGAGGACGGCCCCTGGGGAGATAGTCCCTACCGGGAGGGGCCAATGGACATTGGCTTTGGGCTGCGGCCAGACCTGTGCGGCCTGGGGCTGGGAAAGGCCTTTGTGCTGGCAGGCATGAAGTTTGCCCAGGAGGAGCTGGAGGCCAGAAGCTTCCGGCTGACTGTGGCGGAGTTTAACCAGCGGGCCAGAACGGTCTATGGGCGCTGCGGTTTTTTCCCCAACCGGCGGGTAACCCATAAAACCACTGGGGCCGAGTTCCTGATTATGGGAACCCAGGAGCTGTGCTATAAAAATTCCGTGACCACAGAAAGCTACTGCCAGCTTCGGGAAGCGGTGGGCTGGAGCGCCGTCTGTCCCCAGCAGGCCCAGGCGGGGCTGGTGGGCTCCGCATATGTGGTAGGTTGTTATGACGGAGAAGCGGCTGTGGGCAGCGCCCGGCTTTTGTGGGACGGCGGCTACACGGTCTACTTAACGGACGTAATGGTTTTGCCAGAGTATCAGGGCCTAGGCATTGGTACAAAGATGGTGGAACGCTGCATAGACTTTTTGCGGGCCCAGCTGCGGCCCGGGTGGCGGTTTAAGGTCCACCTGCTGGCCAACCAGGGCAGGGAGGGCTTTTACCAGCGGTTCGGTTTTGCCCCCCGGCCCAACGAGAACGCCGGCCCGGCCATGGACCAGTGGATAGAGTGGATAGAGGAAGAGCCGGCGGAGTGTTTACAGGAATAAAATAGAGGGAATTTTTTTGGCGAAGTTTTGCTATAAAGAACTAGGTGGCCTCCGGCGGGGGAGAGTTGGCAGGGCCAACTCTTGGGCTTTGCGTCCCGCCTGGTCCAGTGCCGCCTGTACCGGGGAAGCCCGCCGGGTACTTAACGAAGCCAGGTAATGGGAGTGCTCTTACCCGAGCCGGCAGACGAGAGCAGGTGAGGCTGACGAAACCTGGTTCTGCGGCCAGAAAGTCTGCTTGTAGAATAACGCGGCTAAACGCTCCGCTACATACGCCCGCCTTACATCAACAATAGAAAAAGAGGATAAAACCATGATAGACCAACTAACCAACCGGCTTTTTAATTTTATCGAGAGCAGCCCCACCGCCTTGCACACCACCCGCACGGTGGGGGCCATGCTGTTGCAGGCGGGCTTTACCCAGCTGGACGAGGGGGAGGCCTGGTCTCTGGAACCGGGCAAGGGATACTTTACCACCCGGGGGATGGGCACAGTGATCGCGTTCCGCTGCCCGAAGTGGGACTTTCGGGCCTTTTCCATCGTCGCGCCTCACGGGGACTCCCCCTGCTTTAAAGTGAAGGGCCGCCCGGAGATGCGGGTGGAGGACCACTATACCAAGCTGAATACCGAGGTCTACGGGGGCATGGCTCTGAATCTTTGGCTGGACCGGCCCTTGTCAGTGGCGGGGCGGCTGGCGGTGCGCACGCCGGAGGGCATTGCCCCGCGGCTGACGGACATCTCCCGGGATCTGCTGGTGATTCCAAGTCTGGCCATTCACATGAACCGGGAGGCCAACTCCGGCGGCAAAGTGGATCCCCAAAAGGACACCCTGCCTCTTTTGGGCGGTAAGGAGGCGGAGCTTTTAGAGCTGGCCGCCAAAAGCGCCGGGGTGGCGAAGGAGGATGTGCTGGACTACGACCTGTACCTGTACCATCGGGCCCGGGGCACGGTGTTCGGGGCAGGGGAGGAGTTCATCGCCGCGCCCCGGCTGGATGATTTAGAGTGCGCGTTCTCTGCCGTCACCGCCTTTTTGCAGAGCGAAAACGCCGAGAACTGCACCGTATGCGCGGTGTTCGACAACGAGGAGACCGGCAGCATGACCCGCCACGGGGCGGGGGCCACCTTCCTCTGGGAGGTGCTGGGGCGTGTCTGTCTGGCGGCGGGCAAGGATGAGCAGGAGCGGCAGCGGGCCATCCAGAACGGCATGATGCTCTCGGCGGACAACGCCCACGCGGTGCACCCCAACTACCCTGAAAAAGCCGACCCCACCAGCCGCTGCTACCTAAACCAGGGCGTGGTGGTAAAGCACAGCACCCGCTATGCCACCGACAGCCTGACCGCCGCCGCCTTTAAGCGCGTCTGCGAAAAGGCCGGCGTGCCCACACAAGACTTTTACAACCACTCCTCCAACCCCGGTGGGGGCACCCTGGGCCTGATTTCCGGCGCCCATGTGTCCATCCCCACAGTGGATATCGGCCTTGCCCAGCTGGCCATGCACTCTCCTTACGAGACGGCGGGCCGGGAGGATCTAAAGCATATGGTGGACGCCATGACGGCGTTTTATAACTGCGCGTTTGCCTGGGAGGGGAACGGCTGGCGGATAATTTCCTGAAGAGAGGGTGCGAGTATGTTTGTTGAGATTTTCTCCCATAAAATATACTATGAGATGTATGGGTCGGAACACAAGAATACCCTGCTGTATCTTCACGGAGGCCCAGGAGCCAGCTGTCTGGATTTTGTGAATCAGGCCAAGGCTTTGAGCCAAAAAATCCAGGTCATTTCCTTTGACCAGTTTGGGGTTCTCCGCTCAGACGCCATTGGCGAGGACGAGGATTACAGCATGGAGTACCAGGTTGAGATGCTGGAGGAAATGCGAAAGGCTTTTGAAATAGAAAAATGGAGCGTCCTGGGCCATTCCTATGGGGGGATGCTGGCGGTTCTATATGCACACAGGTATCCCCACTCCATCCAAAAGGTGATTCTGGAATGCCCCTCCTTGTGGTTTGAGGACTCCGCGAAATCCGTGGCGGAGTATGTCAGCGGACATATTGAGAGCCTGAATAAGCAGGAGGCCAGGGAGCTCTGCGAAAAGATGAGGGCCCCGGATTACTCCGACGGGCAGGAGACCCCTAAGGAGCTGATGACCCTGCTCAGCTATGTAGAGGACCCAAAGCTGCGAAACTACCTGCACGGCATTTCTTTTGAGGAATACTGGCAGAGCATGGACACCAGCGGCATTACAGACGAAATGTGGGCCAAAGGGGAGAGGCACCTGAAAAAGCTGTTGGAGACCGGGCCGGAGCAGGGGAATCCTTCCGGGAAAAGAGTCACCATGCTGGATAACTTTTTGCCACTGGCCCAGGAGACCGCCCTTCCGATTCTACTGATCAATGGAAAATATGACCCCGCGTGTACAAAATATCAATCAGAATCGCTGCTAAACCATGACAAAAATGTGACGCGGGTTGTTTTTGAGAACAGCGGGCATTTCCCTAGAGTAGAAGAACCGGAAAAATATACGAACGCGGTTTTGCGTTTCCTTGCAGTATGAACAGTGGAGAAAAGAGAGAGTTACTTTAGGGCGTGTTGGTATACGCTGTATACGCGGGCTTTGGTCAGACATAAGGTGAAAACTGGCAGAGCCTCTGGCTTTTCTTGTGAGCTCGCGGACTTCTTACGGAGGGGATGGCGGAAACCTGCCCAAAAAGCACCCATGAACGCTGATGGGAACAAGCCCTAGGAGGGTTATGCTATGCTGAACTACGTTATGGACGCCAGCGCGTCCCCTGAGCGCGTCGCCGCTCTGCGGCGGTCGGTGGGCTGGGGCGGTATGGAGGCGGAGCTGGGGGATCCCGCTTTGCACGACTACCTCCGCGCCGCCTGCTATGATGGCGAAAGACTGGTGGGCTTTCTGGCGGTGGTAAGCAACGGCGCCACGGACGCGTATATCCAGGACGTGATAGTTCACCCAGACTATCAGAGAAAGGGCGTCGGCACGGAACTGATGAACCGGGCCATTGCCCGTTTGAAATCTGACCAAATTTATATGATCTCTGTGATTTATGGCGAAGAAAGCCTGCGGCCATTTTACGAAAAATTCGGGTTTACCACCATGCTCTGCGGTCAGATGGAGACCCGCCCGGAAAGTTAGAATCCGTATTCATACGGGAGGGGCCTTAAAGAAACCCTTTGGCAGCCAAACGACTCTTTGCCGCCAGAGGCCAGTCCGCTGTGAATACAGATTCTTAAAAAAGAAAGGAAATGAAACCATGAGCGAAACCCAAGTCATCCGCCTGAAAAACCAGCCCGGCTGGCAGAACAGCGCGGTATTTTACCAAATTTATCCCATCGGCTTCTGCGGGGCCCCCTATGAGAACGACGGCCGCCCCCAAAGCCGCATCCTAAAGGTGCTGGACTGGACCGGACATCTTGCCAAGCTGGGGGTGGGGGCCGTATACTTTTCCCCTGTGTTCGAGTCCGACACCCACGGCTATGACACCCGGGACTTCCGCAAGATCGACACACGCTTGGGGACCAACCAGGACTTTGCCCAGGTATGCGGCGCTTTGCATGAAAAGGGCATCCGGGTGGTGCTGGACGGCGTGTTCAACCACGTGGGCAGGGGCTTCTGGGCCTTTCAGGACGTGCTCCGCAACCGGGAGAGCTCTCCCTACCGGGACTGGTTCCACATCAACTTCGGCGGCAACTCGGGCTATAACGACGGCCTTTGGTACGAGGGCTGGGAGGGCCACTATGAGCTGGTAAAGCTGAACCTGCAGAACCCCGCGGTGGTGGACCATATCCTGGAGTGCGTGGCTGGATGGATGGACGAGTTCGCCATCGACGGCCTGCGGCTGGACGTAGCCTACCTGCTGGACGAGAACTTTATGCGCCGGCTGCACCAGTTCTGCAAGGGCCGGGACCCGGGCTTTTTCCTGTTGGGGGAGATGATCCACGGGGACTACCGGCGCATCATGAACCCGGATATGCTGGACAGCGTCACCAACTATGAGTGCTACAAAGGGCTGTACTCTTCCTTTAACGACAAGAATATGTTCGAGATCGCCCACTCCCTCAACCGGCAGTTCGGCAGCGAGAACTGGTGCCTGTACCGGGGCGAGCACCTGCTGTGCTTTGCGGACAACCACGATGTGACCCGCATCCACACCATTTTAAAGGAAAAGCAGCAGCTGCCGGGCCTGTACGCCATGCTGTACGGTATGCCGGGCATCCCCTGCCTATACTACGGCAGCGAGTGGGGCGCGGACGGCGACAAGCACCAGGGAGACCCGGCCCTGCGGCCCTGCTTTGACGGGCCGGTAGAGAACGAGCTGACCCAGTTTCTGGCCCGGCTCAGCCGGGTGAAGCTCCACAGTAAGGCCTTGAGCGAGGGGAGCTACAAAAACGAGACCCTGCTGAACAAGCAGATTGTCATCCGCCGTGAGTGCCAGGAGGAGACGGTGCTGGTGGCCATTAACGCGGACGGCGGCGGGTTCCGCATCCAGTGTAATTATAATGGCCCTGCCACCGAGCTGCTCTCGGGCAAGGGGGAGGAACTGCACGGCGGCATCGACCTGCCCCCCTATGGGGTAAAGATCTACCGCCTGGGCCCGGTTGTCCCCTGCGGCTGGCTGGACACACTGGACGGAGACGGGCAAAGCGAGGTCCCATCCGCTGCTAACGGACAGGTTGGTGGTTGCGGTTTAGGGAGCTCCCGTTCTATGGAGGCGGGCCAGCTTCAAAAGGAGCACGAGCCCAAGCCAGCAGCCAACCCCGTGCCCCAGCCCCAGGCAGCGGACGCGGAAATCAGCCAAAACAATAAAAAAGCAGAGGACGCCGCTCCAGTGGAGATCCGCCCAATAGAGGAGGGCCAGCGCGGCGTGGTGAACGCCTTTTTGCAAGAGCACTGGCTTGCCACCATCATGTATGTGCGCGGGCAGGCAGTGGATATGACCAGGCTTCCGGCCTTTGCCGCTTGGCAGGGGCAGAAGCTGGCGGGCCTTGTGACCTACGATGTGGCGGGTGACATATGCGAGATTATCTCCCTGGATAGCGTCCACAGCGGCCGGGGGACTGGCACAGCTCTCGTTGAGCGGGTGAAAGCCGCCGCCAAAGAGCGAGGCTGCAAAAAGCTGGTGGTGGTTACCACCAACGATAACCTACAGGCCATGGGCTTTTACCAGAAGCGGGGCTTCGACATGGCGCGGCTGTATCACAACATGATGGAGCTGGTGCGCAAGTATAAGCCCCAGTTGCCGGAGATGGGGACCAACGGCATTCCCCTGCGGCATGAGATCGAGTTTGAGATGGAGCTGTAAATTGCCCTCTCGTGAAACAGCCAACGCCAGCAAAGAGGCCGGTCCAGCTGGCCTTAAGCTGGCGCGGGTTTGGGCTGCGAAAGTCCAAGGTCTTGCCATAGGGCGAAAGAATTCTGTGAATTCTTTCGCCTGGAGGCCATCTATTACACAAAAAAATTTGGTGAAATCCGATATAGAAAAGGACGGCGGGCCCGAAAGCCCGCCGTCCTTTTTTGCCGCCTTAACGCGGCGGCTTCTTATAATATAGTTAACGCGGTTAAAAAGAGGTGATACCTCTGAGGCGATGCCTCTTTTGAACCTGGCGGCACGAGGATACCCGCGCCGCTCTGCTTGAAAATCGGTATGTGCCGATTTTCAAGTGCGTTTCCTATAGATGACCAACGAGAGAAGGCCGGGAATCCCCAGCCAGAGGGCTATAGCGGCAAAGGTCACGGCCTCAAAGTTTGGGACCGTCAGTCCCGCGCCCACATACAGCAGGGCCAGGGGCAGCGAAACATAGCCCAGCGTCCGGTGGGCGGCGTTCCAGGCGGCGGGGTCCCGTACCGTCCAGGGAAGCCGCAGGCCGGTGTGCCGGTTAAAGGGCAGCCGGGGCGAGATATACCCGGAAAAAGCCATACACGCTGCTATAAGGAACAGCGCCAGCCCCCGGCCGTCCCCAAAAGGGGCCAGGGAGCTTTGGTCCAGCAGCGCCGCCCCCAGAGCCAGCCCCAAAAGGACCAGGTCAAAGACAGTGGTCAGCCGGACAGCGGCCAGGCTCTTTGGGCCCGGAAGCTTTTGCTTCGGGAGCTTCTGCTCCTGGGCAGACTCCGTCAGCAGGGGGAGATCCTTGTACAGCAGAGCCAGCGCCCCCAGGGCGCAGCCTCCGGTAAGCAGCAGAGAGACCACCGGACGGCGGACCGCCAAAGCGGCCAGCATAGCGGCAAAAGAAAGGGCCAGCAGCCGGCCCCGCTTGCGCTCTAACAGGGCCCGGCGGGCATCTCTCTGCCGGTAAAGGGAGAACTCTTGGAGGATACGCTCCCGCTCCTCTTCCAGCCCGGAAAGTTCCTGGGACGGTATGCCCAGCAGGCGGTCTACCGGGGTCTCCAGCGCATGGGCCAGCAGGACCAGCTGGTCCGCGTCCGGGGCGGAGAGGCCCTTCTCCCACTTGGAGACGGTCTGCCGTACCACGTTCAGCTGGGCAGCCAGTTCCTCTTGGCTAAGGCCTTTGGCTTTTCTGGCCGCTTGGATGTTCTGACCAATCATAAAGCCGCGCCTCCTTTCCCCATGATGTTGCTTTGATTTTATGGCTAAGGTGGTCGAAACCCGGCAACGCGGGAATCTACCCGTATTTACGATAGCATTTCGGCGGGAAAAAGGCAAGCAACGCAAATTAACA
>JAAWSH010000031.1 GCA_022801475.1 Acutalibacter sp.
CAGCCTGAACATATTAAAAGAGACCTTAACCATGCTGCCCCTGGACGGCGTGTTCTTCAATTTTGGCGGCTATACCTCTGGCTACGACTACTCGGGGAACCTTTACGGGGACTGCGTATGCGAAAACTGCCAGGCGCGGTTTATGGAGATGTTCCACCAGCCCCTGCCCAGCCACCCCGCCCAGTCTCCCCTTTATGGGGCCTTTCAGCGCCAGACCATGGCCCAGGCCGCCCAAGAAGTACGGGAAACCGTGAAGCGGCTGGGCCCAGAGTTATGCATTGCCAACGACTATTTCAGCGCGGAGGGGTTTTACCGGGCGGAGGCCGGCTCCGGGGGCGGCGCCGACTGGATCTATTCCGCCTCCGAGCTGGCCAGCCGGGCCAGAACTGGCTTCCCAAACATGCGGGCCAGCATCACCACTGTGGACTTTATTGATATTGCCTACCGCTACGCGGCGCCCGGGCAAGAACGGCAGCAGCTGCGCCTGGCCCAAAGCCTGGCCCAGGGTGGGTCTCCGGACCTGTACCTGATGGGCAGGCCAGACAACCGGGAGGACCCGGCGGGGAAGAATGCCGCAAAGGCTATGTTCTCCTGGCACAAACAGCATGAGGCGGACTATAGCCAGCTCTCCCCCATAGGGGACCTGCTGCTGGTCCGCCCAGAGACCCACTGGCTGCTGGGCGCAGAGGCCTTAAAGGAATACCGCGCCTGGTTTGAGATGCTGGCCCAAAGCCACTTTCTCTTTCAAGCTGTGGACCATTCCCGGCTTTCTTCCATGGACCTGGGCTTCCTACCAGGCCATCCTGCTGCCCGGCTTGCCGCTGCCGCCGGAAAGCGAACCTGTACTGGAATCCCATTTAGAAAGCGGCGGAAAAATTTTAGCAAGTTTTGTAGAGGCTCCGCCACAGTGGCTGGGGGTGCGGCGGGTTTTAGAAAAGCTGGAAGATACCCGGGGCGCCTATATTCGTCTAAACATCGGAAAAGAGGAAACAATCCATAATAAAGCGGAAACAGACATTCTTCCCGTTGTGGGCGGATACCTTTGCTGCACCTATCAGGACCAGGCGGTCCCCCGGGGCCAGCTGATTCGCCCCCACCCCTATGGCCCGCCGGAACGCTGCTTTTATACAGAAAGGGATATTACCAGCTACCCAGGATACACACTCTATCCCTATGGAAAAGGACTTGCCCTCTTTATTCCCTGGCCGGTGGGAAAAGCCTTTGACTTTGGCCGGCAGCCTCAAATGACCCAGTGGATGGGCGCCCTGCTGGAAAAGGAGCTGGAGGTTTTCCCGGTAGAGACTACGGCCCCGGCCTGTGTGGAGATCACCCTGTGCCGTCGGGACCCAAAGTCCCTTCTTCTGCATCTGATAAATGAGTCCGGCTGCATGGCCGGCATCTGGAGTAAGCCACTGCCCATTGGCGAAGTCTCTGTCAGCCTCCCCTGTCCCAAGCCCGCAAGGGTGGTCTCTCTGAACCACGAACCCTGCCAGTGGGACTGGGCGGACGGAAGGCTGACCATACTAACCCCACTGCACGCCCTGCTTACCGCCCTGCGTGTGGAATACGAGAGAGGAGTATTCTCATGAAAAAACATGATTTTAACAAAATAATAAAGACAATCCTGGCGCTGGTCCTGGTTCTTGGGCTGCTCTGCGCCTGTTCTCAAAACTCTGGCGGGTCCAGCCAGCCAAGTTCTTCCTCTGGCTCCACAAGTTCCGATCCTTTCCAGTCCTCTTCTCCAGCAGAAAGCTCGAAGCAAACCAGTCCTTCGGACCCCGCCGGAGAAGTGGTGGACCTGGTGTTTGCCTATGACATCCTCAGCGCCGGCTCCACCGCTGATATAGACAAGGTCCAGGACGCCATTAACGAGATAACGGTCCCAGAGCTGGGAATAAACCTGCAAATCCTGTCCATTCAGTCCAGCGCCTATGAGCAGCAGATGACCCTGATGATTACCAGTGACGAACCCCTGGACATTATGTAATCTTTTGCAAACTCTCTTTCCACCTATGCCAACACTGAGAAAATACTCCCCTTGGACCAGCTTTTAGACCAGTATGGGCAGGGTATTCGGGAACTACTAGGCGGCTATCTGGCGGCCACCACTGTAAACGGCAAAATCTACACAGTGCCCACCATCCGCGACCTCTGCCGGGGCGCGGGCATCAACTACGACGTAGAGCTGGCCCAGGAATGTGAAGTGGATATGAGCCAGGTTAAGGAACTGTCTGACTTAACCCCTGTGTTTGAGCAAATTCAGGCCGTAAAGGGAAAGGACTTCCCCTGCCTGGTGAACGCCTCGGTGGGCTCTTCCTTCCTGAAAAACTACATCATTGTGGACGCCCTAAACGACAGCAACGGCGTGCTGATGAACTTTGGCCTAGATAATACGGACGTGACCTTTTTTGAAGAGACCGAGGTGTACAAAGAGATGGTCACCCTGCTGGCCAGCTGGTTTAAGGCCGGCTATGTGCAGAAGGATATTGTTATCTCTCAAGAAGACAAGTACACCATGCTGCGGCAGAACCTGGGCTTCTGTTACCCCACCAACTGCAAGCCCGGCATTGCAAACACCGCTTCCCTTAGCGTGGGCCGGCTCATTGCCAATATTCAGATGGAGGACTACTTTGCCACCACCGCCCAAGTGGCCTCTTTTAACTTCTCTCTTGCTCAGGGATGCATAGACCAGGCAAAGGCCATGGAATTTCTAAACGCCCTCTATACGGACGGGCGCATTGCCACCCTGCTGGGCCGGGGCATTGAGGGCCAGCACTATCAGGTGTTGGAAAACGGACAGATTCGTTTTCCAGAAGGGGTGGACCAGAGCAACTGTACCTTCTTCCCCAATGTAACCTGGGCTGTGGGCAACCAGTTTGCCACCCCTGTATGGGAAAACGACCCAGAGGACATTTGGGAACAGCAGGCGGCGGCCAACGACAGTGCCCACAAATCTCTGGCCCTGGGCTTTACCTTTGACAATAGTAAGGTGGCCAGCGAGGTTTCCGCTGTGACCAATGTGCGCAACGAGTATCAGAACCAGATCGAAAACGGTGATTGTGACGTGGACGCCCTGCTGCCCCAGTATATCCAGGCCCTGCGCAGCGCTGGAATAGAGACCATTATTCAAGAAAAGCAGACGCAATTAAACCACTGGCTTGCAAATCAGTAGGAATATTGTAAGCCCGCTTAAAAGCCGGCGGACACCGCCGCCTGTACTAACGATACAAAGCCGGGATGGGCGGCAGGGCAGAATCGGGTTCCCTGCCGGAAAAAAGAAATCTCCGGCGGGAGCTGAAGCGCTATCTGCCCGTTTATCTGCTTATGCTGCCTGGACTCATCTATTTGGCGGTGAACAATTACGCCCCCATGTTCGGCCTGGTGATCGCCTTTAAGAAAATGAACTTCCGCAAGGGGATTTTCGGCAGCGAATGGGTGGGCCTGAAAAATTTTCAGTTCCTATTTCAAACCGAGGACGCCTGGATTATTACCCGCAACACCCTGCTGTACAACATCGCCTTTATTCTTTTAGGGATGGTTTTGGCTCTGTTCGTGGCCATTCTACTCAGCGAGGTAAAAAACAAGCTGAGCCTAAAGGTCTACCAGACCTCCATCCTGCTGCCCCACCTAATCTCCTGGGTGGTCATCGCGTACATTGTGTACGCTCTGCTTAGCCCAGACACAGGAATCCTGAACAAGAGGGTCCTGCCCGCCTTTGGGCTGGACCCTGTAAACTGGTACACCAGCAAAGGCTACTGGCCCTTTATCCTCACCTTTATGCACTTGTGGAAAGGCTTTGGGTACTCCAGCATTATCTATCTGTCCTCCATTCTGGGCATCAGCGGCGAGTACTACGAGGCCGCCATGCTGGACGGGGCCACCAAGTGGCAGCAGATTAAGATGATCACCATTCCCCTGCTAAAGTCCACTATGATCACCCTGCTAATTTTAAACACCGGCCGCATTTTTTATTCTGATTTCGGCCTCTTTTATCAAATCCCCATGAACTCGGGCCCGCTGTACAGTGTTTCCAACACCATCGATACTTACGTGTTCCGGGCACTCTTGCAGCTGGGGGATATTGGCATGTCCTCTGCCGCGGGGTTTTACCAGTCATTGTGGGCTTTTTCATGGTGGTGGGCGCCAACGCCCTGGTGCGGAGGATCAGCGCCGAGGACGCCCTGTTCTAGAAAGAAAGGAGGATTCTTATGGCCCTTTACACCAAAGAGGAAAAACGCTATAACTGGTTATCCCATCTGATTTTAACTTTCTTTGCCCTGCTGTGCATTTTCCCGTTTTATATGCTGATCATCGGCTCTTTTACGGATAACGCCCTAATCATCAACCAAGGCTATACCTTCTTTCCCACCCAGCTAAGCCTAGACGCCTATCAGTATATGGGCTACATGGCAGATACTTTTGTCCGGGCCTATGGCATTACCGTTCTTACCACAGCGGCCGGCACGGCGGGCAGCCTGTTCCTGGTTTCCACCATGGGGTACGGCCTCTCTCGAAAAGCCGCCCCGGGCATGAAGGTCCTCTCTTTCTTAGTGGTGTTCACCATGCTGTTCAACGGCGGCTTGGTGTCCACCTATCTCATCTACACCTCGGTGGTGCCGGTGAAAAACAGCCTTTGGGCCTATATTCTGCCTGGTCTGCTGCTAAACGCCTTTCATGTGCTGCTCATGCGGTCCTATGTGGTCAACAGTATCCCAGACTCCTTGTTTGAGTCCGCCCAGCTGGACGGCGCCGGGCAGTGGACG
Source organism: Acutalibacter sp. (assembly GCA_022801475.1). GTDB lineage: Bacteria > Bacillota > Clostridia > Oscillospirales > Acutalibacteraceae > Acutalibacter. Next base: position 4,764 of record JAAWSH010000031.1, read on the forward strand.
GTCTACAGCCAGATCGTTCTGCCCCTAAGTATGCCCATTTTGGCCACCATCGGCCTGCTGGTTGGGGTGCAGTACTGGAACAGCTGGCAAAACGGCCTTTACTATATTACAGACACCAGCCTGTACAGCATGATGAATATTTTAAACCGGATGCTCCAGGACGTACGCTACCTACAGTCCGGGGCCATGGGAGACTATGGCGGGGAGCTGATGTCCCATATGCCCACCAACTCGGTTCGCATGGCGATTGCCGTGGTGGGGGTGCTGCCTATTTTGGCCCTATACCCCTTTTTCCAGAGATATTTTGTCAAGGGGATCACCCTGGGCTCGGTAAAGGGATAAAAAAAACAAGAGAAAGGAGCCACAGCCAGATGTTTCCAGAAATCCAGGGAAAAATTGACAGCTATGATATAATCGTAATAGGGCACCAGCGGGCCAACGTGTACTTTGGGGACGACCCAAAAAAACCGCCCCGGGGCAAGCCGGTAACCTGCACCAGCACCCTGGTCCAAGGGCGGTGTGAGGACGGCAGCCCCTATGCTCTGCTCATCGACCCCACCACCCGCAGCACGCCCGAGGACTTCTACTTTGAACTGCGCCGCCGCAGCGGGCTACTGCCAGAAGATATTACCCACTGCTTTTCCACCCACGAGCATTTTGACCATATTGAGGGTCTGACCTATTTTCCCCAGGCCGCGTGGATGGTAGAAGCGAGAAACCGTCCTTGGGTGGGCGCCTCCATGCTGGTAGACAAGGCCAAGCTAGTGCCTGTACAGGGGGAATTTTTGCCCGGGGTCTACGCCGTCCCCTTACCAGGCCACACCTACACTGCCTGCGGCATAGCCTTTGCCTATGAGGGCAGAAAATATCTGGCGGCAGGGGACGCGGTGGTTTCACGGCATCACTTTAAAGAGCTGGCCAACAATTTCGAGGATGACCCCGCCGCAGCCCGGGCCACCCAGCAGATGATTCTAAAGACCTATGACGTGGTCATTCCTGGCCACGACAATCTATTTTTGATCCAGGTACCGAGGGGTTGACTTTTGGGCCGGCTCCGCCTGGAAAACCCAAGGCCTAGACAGGCTTTGGAGTCAGCGATTTTTCTAAACCAAAATTTTATAGAAAGCGGGAACATGGCATGAGAGATTCCATTTACAAATATTTTCAGGTGGGCGCCATTCAATGGATGTCCCACCCCCACCGGGAGGTCCTCAGGTCTCTGCACAGCCTTTTGTCTGACGACTACTTCGACGCCATTGAGGTCTGCCATTTTCAAGAGGCGGCGGTCCGGGATCAGGCCAAAAAAATGTTAGAGCAAAGCGGGGCCCGGGTCTGCTACGGCGCCCAGCCCATTCTTTTGGGAAATCAGTTGAACCCCAACGCCCTACAGGAGGAAGAACGCCTGAAAGCGGAACACGCCCTGCTGGAGGCCCTGGAAGAGGCCCAGTACCTGGACGCGGAGAGCATGGCTTTTTTGGCCGGAGCATGGAACCCGGGCACTCGGGAAGAGGCCTACCGGCAGCTTTTAAAAACCACCCGGGCTCTATGCCAGACAGCTGGCAAAAAGGACATGATGATAGAGCTGGAGGTGTTCGACTATGATATGGACAAATCCGCGCTCATCGGCCCCGCGCCTCTGGCAGCTCGGTTTGCTGGAGACGTGCGACAGACAAACAGCAACTTCGGACTTTTGGCAGACCTAAGTCATTTCCCCACTACATACGAGACCAGCTGGGACGTGGTGCGGACCCTGCGGCCCTATATCACCCACCTGCACTTTGGCAATGCGGTGGTACAGTCCGGGAAGGCTGGCTATGACCTGACCGTGACCAACCGCAGCCCCACTGTGGCCCAGAAGCTGGCGGCCGCTGGGACAAAGACCGCCTCCCACCAAGAGATAGGAGAGACCTGCGGCCTGGTGCTGACCATGCTGCCCAACGGCCCCCAGGCGAAGGAGGTTATGCTGGGTGAAAAGGGCGTATCCGCTTTTATGAAGCCCGGAAGCGTATTGATTGACATGAGTTCCATCAACCCAGTGGATACCCGGGAGATTGGGGCAGAGCTGGCAAAAAAGGGCGTCGGCATGCTGGACGCCCCGGTCTCTGGAGGCGAGCCAAAAGCAGTGGACGGCACGCTAAGCTTTATGGTGGGCGGAGACCCAGAGCTCTTCCGCCGGTTCCGGCCCGTGCTGGCGGCTATGGGTTCCTCTGTGGTGCGCTGCGGTGAAATCGGCGCGGGCAATACCGCCAAGCTGGTGAATCAAATCATTGTGGCCTGCAATATTCAAGGGGCAGCAGAGGCCTTTATCCTGGAGCGGATGGCCGGGGCAGACCCCCAGCTGGTGTTTCAGGCCATTCGCGGCGGTCTGGCCGGCTCCGCTGTTCTGGAGGCAAAGCTGCCCATGATGCTGGAAGGCAACGAGACCCCTGAGCTGCATCTAAAGGATCTTGACAATGTGCTGGACTGCGCCCGGTCCATAGGCGCACCGGTACCCATGACAGAACATGCGCGGGACGTGCTGCGCTGGGTGCTGGACCAGGGCGACGGGCAAAAGGACCACAGCGCCATGGTGCGGTATTATGAAAGTCATTGCAGCGCGGGGGAGGTATTTTTATGAGAGACAGACTTCGCCAGGACGCGGACGCCATTATTTCCGCCAGCATCCGGGGGGTTTTACCCGACCAGGCCGTGGCCCGGGCCCTGGAGAGCTTCCACCCGGGAAAGGGCAGGATCCGGCTGGTCTCTGTGGGCAAGGCGGGGTGGCAGATGGCAAAGGCCGCCCTAGAGGCTCTGGAATCCACCCCCTATCAGGTAGAAACCGGGATCGTGATTACCAAGTACCACCATGTCAAAAGCCCGCTCCCAGGGCTCCTCTGCCTAGAGGCCGGGCACCCGGTGCCAGATGAAAACAGCTTTGCCGCCACAGAGCGGGCCTTGGCCCTGGTGCGCGGCCTGGGGCCAGAGGACACCGTACTGTTTCTGCTGTCTGGGGGCGGCAGCGCCCTGTTTGAACAGCCCCTGGTTCCCGGGGAGGAACTGCAAGACATCACTGCCCAGCTGCTGGCCTGCGGCGCGGACATTGTGGAGATAAACACCCTGCGCAAGCGCCTTTCTGGGGTAAAAGGGGGACGCTTTGCCCAGGCCTGCGCCCCGGCCCGGTTGTTCAGCGTGGTCCTTAGCGATATTCTGGGCGACCCCCTAGACATGATTGCCAGCGGGCCCGCCTACCCAGACCGTTCCACCCGGGAACAAGCCCGCGCCATTGCAAAAAAATATGGCCTTAGGCTCTCTTCCGCCGCCTGGGCGCTGTTGGACCAGGAAACCCCAAAGACCCTGGACAATGTGTCCACCCAAATTACCGGCAGCGTCCGGCAGCTGTGCGCCGCAGCGGCAGAGGCCTGCGCCCAACTGGGTTACCGGACCTTTCTGCTCACCGACCAGCTGAGCTGCCAGGCCAGAGAGGCAGGCAGCTTTTTGGCCAATATTCTACACACCCATGGAGGAGATGGAGAGAACTGGGCCTTCATCGCAGGAGGCGAGACTGTGGTTCGCCTTATCGGCAAGGGTCTGGGCGGGCGAAACCAAGAGCTGGCCCTAGCCGCGGCAGAGGGCATTCATGGGCTGGCAGGCGCGGCGGTATTCTCGGTGGGCAGCGACGGCACAGACGGTCCCACCGACGCGGCCGGGGGCTATGTAGACTTTGGCTCTGCGGCCCAGCTGGCGGCAAAAGGGCTTTCCATCCCCCAGGTGCTACAAGAAAATGACGCCTACCATGCCCTACAGGCCATTGGCGGCCTGATCTTTACCGGGGCCACGGGCACCAATGTAAACGACGTAGCTGTGGGGCTGTTTCGAAAGGAAATTTAAAAAAACGGAAACGCCGTGTTTTTGGCCATAAGAGAAGAGGCTATCTCTTGGGTCAAAAACACGGCGTGTTCTTTTTTCAAACCAGCCCTAGAGTCTGTTTTCAGCGGAAACGGCGGTTTTGGTGCCTGGAAAGGCGGCAAGCCTTTCTTGCGGTTTTTTCCTTGGAATCTCCTGGTTCCTGGCCAATCCCCCCGCATTTCTCCGGTTTTCAAACAGACTCTAGGCAGCGGGACTCTCTTTTTTCCCTTTGGTTCGAAAGGAGGCTACAAACACAGCCATACTGGCAAGGTATATCGCCATCACTGCCAGATAGAATGGTTTGGCCCCAATGGCGTCGAACACCACGCCGCCCATAAGGTTTCCCAAAATGCCCGCCACCGAGGCCACAGACGTAAAAAACGCCTGGGCGCTGGCCTTTAGATGGGCGGGGGCCAGCTCATACACATAGTTTAGAGAGGAGCCCAAAAACAGGCCGTTCCCCAGACCATAGAAGGCCGAGAACACCACCATGGCTGGCAGGGAATTGGCAATGAGCCCCAGCCCCAGGCACTCCACCGCCATAAAAAACGCGGCCCCCAACACCAGCACCCGCAAAGGCAGCCGCCGCCGCAGCCGGACCATCAGCAGCAGAAAAGGCACTTCCATAAGGGCCCGAACCGCCAAAAGCACCCCGTACTGCTGGGAGTCCACCCCGATGCTGTTCATAAAGTAGGGGATAAAATTGCCCTCGCAGGCATTGGCAATATAAAACAAAAAGCCAAACACTAAAAAGGCCACATAGGCCTGGTTTTGAAAGAGCTCCCCCAGGTTGAGGGAGTTCTTTTTTTCCGGCCCCTCCCCCGGCTTTTCAGGCTTTTTCGCCGCGGGCTCCCGGGCAAAAAAGGTAAGTACCACAGGAATCAGCATAAAAAGTCCTGTTATCCAAAAGGTATGCTCCACCCCCAGGCTGGGCAGCCAGGCAGAAATGGCAAAGCTTCCGATCATAAAGAGAATCGACCCCACACTGCGCAGCATACCAAAGTTCAGCCGCAGCTCGTTGCAGTTGCGCACCAGAATATTTTCGGCAAAGGGGGACATGGAGGCCCGGAAGAAATTGATGGCTGGGAAATAGCAAAGCAGCAGCATATGGGAGAACGCCAGCTCTGTGGGGATCAGGGGAACCAGGGCGTATAACCCCGCGCCCCCCAGCAGCACAGTAATCAGCACCTTACGCAAAGATCCCAGCTTGTCGCTGGCCATGCCCCAGAAGGAGACCGAGGCAATGGCCACCCCAGAGGAGACCGCGTTTAGTATGCCGATGGACGAGGCGGAAAAGCCGATGGTCTGTAGGTAAACGGTCTGGTAGCATCCAAAGGACCAGGCAAACCAGAAAATGCCGTTGACCCCAGCCAAGATGAGAGCCTGGCGGCCTGTGGAGTCCAAAGCAGCGGCAGCCCGGAGGAAAGAAAAATTTTTCATAAGCAAATGCTATCTCCTCTGTATTCAATAACAGGTCAAAGAAAATTATATCCGCTTGGGGCCACATGTCAATACCTGGGGGCAAAATAATTCTACAGAATTTTCAGCCGGACAAAAAGTTCTGTAAAATACCAGGGGAACCCAGCAAATTTGGCGTCAGCCGCCCTCCTTCGCCTGGTTCCCCAGAAACACACTTTATTCTAGAATTTCTCCATATTGGTCAAGTTCTGTCATTTGGGGCCGTGTGTATTTTCCATCTCCCGCCAGTGCCCCAGATGAATGCCAATATGCCCCACCCCCAGCACCAGGGCAGAAAGCACCATCCAAATCACCCGGCCATATATGCCCAGCAGCAGAAAGGCCCCCACGGGCAGGGCTGCCCCCGCCACGGGTATTCCCAGAAAACTGCTATAAAAGTCCGCCTGCCTCCGTGGGCCTTTAAAATACCGCAGCCACCACAGCT
>JAAWSH010000032.1 GCA_022801475.1 Acutalibacter sp.
ACCGCAAGAAATACTTTCGTGTTTCGAGGATTTTTAACACAGAAACCGTTTGCCACTGGACAAAAAGACGGTTTTTCGGAGTTTTAAGACAGACTCTAGCCAGGCGTTTTTTAGAATCAGCGGAAGGAGATTTCAGGCTACCACAGCCGCCTGTACAGCCCAGCCCCCGGGGGCTCGTCCCCATAAGTATACAGCACTTCCCCCACGGCTTGGCCATCATAGCTGCTCTCCTGGTAGTCCCCCTTGGGCACAAAGCCGTACTTCTCATAAAAGGCCCGGGCCCTGCGGTTGTCCTTCAGCACCCACAGCAGGACCTTTTCCATGCCCTGGTCCCCCAGGGCCGCCACAGCCCGGTCCAGCAGCAGCCGGCCCCAGCCCTGGCCGGTGTGCTCCGGCAGCAGGTACAGGGCCACAATCTCCCCGTAATCCGGGTACTTCCACCACCGGGAGGGGCAAAAGCTCACGGTGCCCAGCAGGGCCCCGGCCTCTTCCAGCACCAGGTTTTGGCGGCCCTCCTTGACCGCGCCGCCAGCCCAGGCCTCTTTGGGCACGCTGTCCAGAAAACTATGGGGGATCAAATCCCGGTAGGCCCAGCGCCAGCTCTTTTCATATAAAAGCCGCAGCGCCGGCAGGTCCTCTGGGCCCATGGGGCGGATGAGCATGGAAGTCACGTCCTTTCACATACTAAAAAAAGAAATTAACCGATTAAGCACTACACAGTTTTTAAAAATATGAATATTTGTTGTTGACAAATCGAAAAATAGTTCTATACTAAAAATAGTGACATCTGGTGACAAAATAGAGCCTTTAGCCAAAAGACATCTTAGCACGTTGTTTTTAGAGGTGAAGCGAATGAAAAATGGCTTGAAGCGGTTCCTTTTCGTAGGGCTTTCCATTATTTTGAGTATCGGCTTATCCGGTTTTGCCGCGGTTCCCAGTGAGGCGGAAGCGGAGATTGCCGCTCGTCGGGAAGCCCAGCGCTATGCCTACATGGACTTGGAAAGCGCGCCGGAACATCTGAAAGAAAAGATTCTAGCGGCCAGGGAAGAGATGATTTACCGCTATTGCCCCGGCTGGTCCGCCAACGGATGGGAATGCGCCGTAATAGACCTGGAGACCGGCGAAGTGATTCGCAGGCTCCCGGATTTTTACGACCTTTTTCCCCGGGACTGGGAAATTCCCAAAGAGGAAGTAAGCGGGCCCGTGCCGGAACAGAAGCCCGAGCCCAAGTCCCAGCTTGAAATTGAGGAGAAAGAGGAAGAGCCGTCTTTGGCAGAGGAGACGGCTGCCCCTGTACAGCTGCTCTGCCAATCTCTGCCAGAGATGTACATGCTTACAAATTAGCGAAGAGATTCTTAAATTGCTGAAGCTATTGTTGGCCATTGGATGCTGATTTTGAAGGGACCAGGGCTTGGTTTTGCCAAGTCTTAGCCCCTTCTTTGCGCGCCTTATTTGGGGCCGCTGGGGGGGGGCTCCCGGCGGCTTCGCGCGCGGGTCAGGCTGAAGCGGTGCTTCTCAATTTTTCCATTGCCTGAAAAATCCCCCCCACAACCGGCGCACCAGTGGCCTCCAACCGGGCTGTGTCTTGGTGCCCCCCCGCGACCAAGACACAGGGGCATCCCACCGTCCGCGCCACCTGCCAGTCGTGGACCGTATCGCCAACAAACACTACATTTTGTGCTGAAAGGGCCTGTTCCGCCAAGTAGGCCCCCGCCACGCCCTCTTTGCCGCCGCCCAGGCCGTTGTCCACGCCCAGCAGAGCTTCAAAGTAGCCTAAAAGCCCCTGGTCCCGCACCTGCTCTTCCAGAGCCTCTTGGGCAGAGGCCGAAGCGATAACCTGCCGCCAGCCCCGTTCTCTCAATCGGGCCAGGGCCTCCCGGGCCCCGGGGCGCGGCCCGCAGCCTTTGGCCAGCCGGGCGTACTCCGCCAAATACTCCTCTGCCAGGGCCGGGAAAGGCTCTCGGTCCAGGTCCAGCCCAGCAGCCCGGTAGTATTCCCGCACCGGAAAAGTGAACATCCGCCGGTAGCGTTCCACACCGCCCAGGGCTGGAAGCCCCCGCCGCTTTAGCAGCAGGTCCATGGCTTGGATACAGGCCCCCACATCGTCCAGCAGGGTACCGTTCCAGTCCCACACCACGCATTTTTTCATGGCAGCAGCTCCCCCGTCATAGCGTCCCCCTGCAGGCCGGTCAGCTCTGCCTCCCGCAGAACTCCGGCCAGGCTCTCCGGGCTTTTTACCAGCACCGGGGTGTAGTTGGGGGTAAAGCCCTCCCATACCCCGGGTTCCGCCTCCTGTTCAAAGAGCACCTGGGCCCGCTGGCCTATCTGGGACAAGAAAAAGGCCCGCCGCCCCATCTCTGCGGCCGCTATCATCCGGCGGCTGCGCTCCTCCTTTACCCTGGGGGACACCTGGTCCGGGGCCCGGTCCGCCACAGTGCCCGGCCGGCGGGAATAGGCGAACACATGGGCTTTGGCAAAGCCCACAGCTTCTACAAAGGCCAAGTTTTCCGCAAACTCCGCCTCTGTCTCTCCGGGAAAGCCCACCATCACATCCGTGGTGATGGCGCAGCCGGGAAAAGCCGTCCGCAGGTCCTCTACAATGCCCATGTACTCTTTGGGGGAGTAGTGGCGGTTCATGCGCTTTAGGGTGGCGCCGCAGCCGCTTTGCAGGGAGAGGTGGAACTGGGGGCAGAGCTTGGGCTGGGCCCGCATCTGGGCAATGACCGGCGGGGTCAGGCGTTCCGGCTCCAAAGAGCCCAGCCGCACCCGGCAGACGCCTTCTATGGCGCAGGCGGCCTCCACCGCGTGACAGAGGCTAAGACCCAGGTCCTGGCCATAGGCGGGCAGGTTGATGCCCGTAAGCACCACCTCCCGGTACCCGGCGGCGGCCAGGCTTGCTGTCTCGGCCTGGATCTGCTCCACGGGTTTGGAGCGCACCCTGCCCCGGGCATAGGGGATGATGCAGTAGGTGCAGAAGCGCTCACAGCCGTCCTCAATCTTTAAAAAGGCCCGGGTGTGGCCCTGCATCCCGCTGATACGCATGGGTTCAAAGGCCTCGCCCTTTTCGTGGGGGGCGATGTCCACCACCCGCTGTTTGGTAGAGAGGTACTCCATCACCCGCTGGCCCAGGGCGGCCCGGTTGGCGTTGCCCAGAACAATGTCCGCGTCTGGAAAAGCCCCGGCCTCTTGGGGAAAAGCCTGGGGCCAGCAGCCGGTGAGCACGCCAATGGCTCCGGGGTTTTGGCGCTTGGCCCTGCGCAGGGCCTGGCGGGCCTTTTGGTCGCTTTGGGCAGTGACTGTGCAGGAGTTCACCACCACCAGGTCGGCGGGGCCGCTGCCCGCGGGCTGAAAGCCCTGGCCCAGCAGCTGTTCCAGCATGGCCTGGCTCTCGTATTGGTTGACCTTGCAGCCCAGGGTAATGAATTTGACTGTCATGGGGACCTCCAAAAAATAGGATAGAAGGGAAAAATAAGATAGAGGACAAAAAATAAGATAAAGGACAAAAAGAGGGAACATAGAAAGGGTCCAGGGGAGCTTGCTCTCCTGGCAGGGGTCAAGGGGGCGGCGGAGGCGACCTTATCACCTGCCGGCCCGGCCGGAGCTGAACGACCTCCACTGGGGACCAACGCCCTTAGCGGCGCGAACCAAAACGAAGTGGTCCATCACGCCTAACCCGACCCCCTCGACGAAAAAGGGAGCACCAGACGAGCGCCGCCAAAAAGCAGCGAGTTGCAAAAATCAGCGAAGCGAGATTTTTGCAAGAGCGGCCCTTTAGCACCCAGCCCCCCAAGAAGGAGCCCGTATCGGCCCAAAACGTATTTTCCTTGCCAATACGGGCACAGCCACACCCCAAAGCGGCGGGGGTCGGTCCGCTGTTTCGGCGGCGTTCCGCCGGCGAAAGGCGCTGGGGGCTGGCGGCGCGGGAACGGGTGGTCCCGCCCGGCCTGGGGGGAACGGTTTTTATGGCCGCGCCCCACTGGTGCTTGTTGCCGCGCCGCTAGGTCAAGGGATAGGGCCGCGGGGCTCTGCCCCGCACCCCGCCGGGGGAAATCCTTTCCCCCCGTCCCCCTGCCGCATTCTGCGGCGTTTTTCTCTTTTGACGCTTACTCGACGTCTTGGCCCAGGGCGTTCTGGCTTTGGGCCGTGAGATACGCGTTAATGAACCCATCCAGGTCCCCGTCCATCACCCCGTTTACATTGCCGGTCTCGTGCCCGGTGCGGTGGTCCTTTACCATGGTATAGGGCATGAACACATAGGAGCGGATCTGGCTGCCCCAGGTGATCTCTTTCTGCTCGCCCTTGATGTCGCTGATTTTTTCCAGGTTCTCCCGCTCCTTGATCTCCACCAGCTTGGAGATCAGCATCTTCATGGCCACGTCCCGGTTCTGGTACTGGCTGCGCTCCACCTGGCAGCTGACCACAATACCAGTGGGGATGTGGATGAGCCGCACGGCGGAGGAGGTCTTGTTTACCTTTTGGCCCCCCGCGCCGCTGGCCCGGTAGACCTCCATTTTAATGTCGTCGGGGTTTATTTCCACACTGTTGTCCTCGTCGATTTCCGGCATGACCTCCAAAGAGGAGAAGGAGGTGTGCCGCCGCCCTGCCGCGTCGAAAGGAGAAACCCGCACCAGCCGGTGCACCCCTGCCTCGCTTTTCAGGTAGCCATAGGCGTTCTCGCCCTCCACCAGGATGGAGGCGCTTTTCAGCCCGGCCTCGTCCCCGTCCAGATAGTCCAGGGTGGTCACCTTAAAGCCCCTGCGCTCGGCCCAGCGGTTGTACATGCGAAAGAGCATCTCCGCCCAGTCCTGGGCCTCGGTGCCGCCCGAGCCCGCGTGGAAGGTAAGAATGGCGTTGTGGCCGTCGTACTCGCCGGTAAGCAGGGTGGAAAGGCGCATGTCCTCAATCACCTTTGCCACGCTGTCGATCTCGGCCTGAATCTCCGGCAGCAGGCTAAGGTCCTCGGCCTCGTCTCCCAGCTCAATCAGGGCAGTGGCGTCCTCGCAACGGGCGCACAGCTTCTGGTAGTTCTCGTCCTTGGCCTTTAAAGAGGCCAGCCGCTGGGTAATCTTCTGGGCCTCCTGCATGTTGTCCCAAAAGCCGGGCTCGGCGGTTTTGTGCTCCAGCATATCCACCTCTTCCCGCAGCCGCTCCAGGCCCAGGTTGTCCCGCAGGGCGGAAAGGGCGGCTTCCCGTTCTTCCAGCTGGCGCTTTAGTTCTTCAAATTGCAGCATCTATTTTCACTCGCTTTCCATGATGATTCCGATTGGGTGTTTTTCTATTATACAGAATCTTTTGGCAAATGTAAATCCCCCCGCTCACTTGCCGGTGTAAACCGCCAGCCCAGCCAGCGTGGACAGGGGCCGAAGGAGTGGGGCCCGTATTGGCTAAAGAGAGACATCAAAGAAAGGCCCGTGCCGGAAGTGTCCAGAGAAACGCGCTGGCTGGGCTGACCGTTACCACCCGGGGAGGGCGGGGCTTTGCCCGATTCCGCGACATTGGATGCAGCGTCACGCTGCCGGAAGCGCCCAGAGAAACGCGCTGGCTCGGCTAACCGTTACCACCCGGGGAGGGCGCAGCTTTGCCCGACTCCGCGACATTGGGTGCAGCGTCACGCTGCCCGCGACGAATGGTCCAGCGCTTGCGCTGGGCGGATTTGTTAACAGAATGAAAAATTGTGGCGGTACGGTTGCACTTTTCAGAAAAATCGTGTACAATAATACATTATTATTGATAAGAGAAGGAATGGCGTTTGGCTATGATTGATTACAGAGGCGTCAACTGCCCCGTGTGCGGGGTCCCCTTTATCAAGGACGACGACATTGTGGTGTGTCCACAGTGCGGCGCGCCCTATCATCGGGACTGCTACAATAAAGAGGGCCAGTGCGTTTTTCAGGACCTGCACCAGGAAGGCAAGGAATGGACCCCGCCCCTGCCGCCGCAGGCCCCAGCGGCCTCCACAGAAATGAAGGACCAGGAGTGCTCTGCCTGTGGCTGCCTGAACGCCCACAGTGCGCTGTTCTGCAACCGGTGCGGCGCGCCGCTGATGGGCCAGCCCCACCGCCACGCCAACGCGGACACAGGCCCCCGGCCCAGCCAGGCCCCCGCCGGGCCCTATGTGCCGCCGCCCTATCCAGGGGCGGTGCCCTTTGGCATGGACCCCATGGGCGGAGTAAACCCAGGGGAGCAGCTGGCCGAAGGGGTTAGTTTTGGGGACGCCTCCAAGCTGGTGCGCCAGAACACGGCGTATTATATGCCGGTGTTCCGGTACATCAAGAATACCGGGCGGAACAAGTTCAACTTTTCGGCTTTCTTGTTTTCAGGGGCGTGGATGCTGTACCGCAAGCAGTACAAGCACGGGGCCATTGTCACGGGGCTGATGTTTGTCATTTATCTTATGTACCTGGCGGCCTCTGTGTTTGTTGCCACGCCCACCCTTTTGCAGCTTATGGAGCAGGCGGGCATGGACTTGGCCCGGGGCTTTTCACCCACCAGTGAGCAGATGATTATTATTACCAATCTTCTGACAGAAAGCCCAGAGCTGTATCTGCGCATCAGTCTGCCCATGCTATGTCTTTTATTGATTTTAGCCGTAATGATTTTTGTGGGCGTGCGGGGCAACAAAATGTATATGAACCACTGCGTCCGCACCGTGCGGGAGGTAAAGCGGGCCAATGTGGCGGAAAATTCTAACATGACCCTAAACGTCAAAGGCGGGGTGAACCCCTCCATTGCGGCGTGCATGTTTGTATGCTATTTCATCTTGGTCAATGTAGTCCCCCTACTCCTCTAGCCAGCGCCCAGCGCAAGCGGCAACGCAAGCGTTGCATCGTTAGTCGCGGGGGCGTTCGCTCCGGCTCACTTGCCGCCGCAAACTGTTAGCCCAGCCAGCGCGTTTTTCTGCGGGCTTCCGGCGTGACTCGTTCTTTTTTGCTTTAGCTAATACGGGCCTCCCTCTTCGGCCCCTGCTAACCCTGCCCGCGCTGGTGTGTTGCGTGTTGCAGTGTGTAGTGGCTTCTACCTATAGTTATAACAATATACATTTTGTACACGACTTTATAAAATACCCATACACACCACCACACAGTACACAGCAGCGCGGCAGCGTGACGCTGCCGCGCTGGCTAAGCTGGTGGTTCACACTGACGAGGGTGCGGCTTTGCCCGGGGAAGGTCGCCAGTGGCGACCGTTCTGACCCGACCTAGTCCAGCCGATTTCATCGGCAGACGAGACCTCCGCGCCATTGGATGCAACGTCACGTTGCCCGCGACAGAATATATATAAGGAGTTACAGCAATGAAAAAGGTACGCAAAGCAGTTATTCCCGCCGCTGGCCTGGGGACCCGGGTGCTGCCCGCCACCAAGGCCATGCCTAAGGAGATGCTGCCCATAGTGGATAAGCCTGCCATACAATATATAGTGGAAGAAGCAGCCGCCGCTGGCATTGAGGACATCCTCATTATTACCAACCGGGGCAAGGGCCTGCTGGAGGACCACTTTGACCGGGCCCCCGAGCTGGAAAACCACCTTTCCGCCCAGCCCGGCAAGGCCGGGGTGCTGCGCCAGGTGGTGGATATTTCCCGGCTGGCAAACATCTGGTATGTGCGCCAAAAGGAGACCAAGGGCCTGGGCCACGCGGTAAACTGCGCCCGGGACTTTGTGGACGGAGAGCCCTTTGCAGTGCTGTACGGCGACGATGTGATTATTGGCAAAGACCCGGCCTGCGGCCAGCTGGTTCGGGCCTATGAGGAGTACGGCCTGGGGGTGGTGGGCGTGAAAGAGGTGAGCCAGGAGGCCATCCGGAAATACTCGTCCCTAAAGGTGGAGCCCCTGCGGGATAACTACTTTAAGTGCACGGACATGGTGGAAAAGCCCCTGCCAGGGCAGGAGCTCTCTCTGTACTCCATTTTGGGGCGCTGCGTGCTGCCGCCGGAGATTTTTGAAATTTTGGACGCCACCCAGCCAGGCGCGGGCGGAGAGATTCAGCTGACAGACGCTATGAAAGCCCTGGCCCGGCGGGACGGCATGGTGGCCGTGGACTTTACCGGCAAGCGCTATGACATGGGCAGCAAGCTGGGGGTTATGCAGGCAGGGGTGGAGATTGCCCTGGACCACCCGGAGATTGGCGAGGCGTTTCGGGCCTATTTAAAGGAGCTGGCCCAAAATCTGTAGGCTTGGGCAATGGCGGGCCCAGGGGCGGGAAGCGCTGGAGGCGTTTTTAGGGGCGCGGTTCTGCCCTGGGCAAAGATACCGCGCTGGTTTGGCGCGCGCCCAACCGGAGGGTAAGACCGTCCCCCTTAAGGGGCCAGAGGCCATCACAGCTAAAAAAAGAGGGCACGCCGAAACCCGGCGCGCCTGATTTTTCTGAAAGCTTGGGCCCTATTTACCGCCGCCTAGCTCCTCCATCCGCTGTTTGCTGCTGATAATCTTGCTTAGCTCTTCCATAAAGCTGTTGATGTCCTTGAACTGCCTGTATACAGAGGCAAACCGCACGTAGGCCACCTCGTCGGTGGTTTTCAGCTTTTCCATGGCGTAGGTGCCAATGCGCTGGGAGGAGACCTCCTTGTCCAGAGAGTTTTGCAGCAGGGTTTCGATCTCGTTTACAATATGCTCCAGGGTATCCATGGATACCGGGCGCTTTTCACAGGCCCGCAGTAGGCCGTTTAAAAGTTTGTTCCGGTCAAAGGCCTCTCGAGAGCGGTCCTTCTTAATCACCACAATGGGCACGTTTTCAATGACCTCGTAGGTGGTAAAGCGCTTGCCGCACTTTAGGCACTCCCGACGGCGCCGGATGCGTTCGCTCTCGTCGGTTGGGCGGGAGTCCACCACTTTGCTTTCGGTATAACCACAATACGGACATTTCACGGCTAGTACATCCCCCTTTAGTCGATATTGTTCGATTATACACGAAAGCACCTGCAAAATCAAGGCGTTTTACGAAAATTGCTTTACATATTATTTTGGAGTGGGGGAATAGTGGGACACATTGCGCGGTCCAGCGCGCGCGGGGCGCTGGCGAGGGGCTTGGGGGCGAGGAGCCCCCAAGGTCTTGCCCTTAAACCCTGAAAGCGCATTGCGGGGGAGGGGTGCTTGCAAGAAAAAGCACCTCTCCGGCCTAACCACCCAGCTTCCCCCCGCGAAGCGGGCGCAGCGCGTTCGCCTCTTGATGGGCATTTTCATAGAAAATGCCCATACGCCCTTCGGGCGGGTTATTATGATTAGGCCTCCGTCGGCAAAGGGCGCCGACTACGGCAAGGCCGTGGGGGCTCCTCGCCCCCACACCCCGTCGGAAGGTGCCTAACGCACCTTCACCGCGCTCTCACTGGCGAAACTTTTTACCCTCTCCCTTCGTTTACATAATTCCTCTTTGGTTTCAAATATCAAGATAAAGGTAAAAGCTTATGGCAATTTTAACTGTTAATACTATTTCCCTCAGCTTTGGCGAGGAACAAATACTGAAAAATATCTCCTTCGAAATACAAAAAGGCGAGCGCGTGGGCCTGGTGGGGGTGAACGGCAGCGGAAAGACCAGCCTGTTTAAAACCCTTACCGGGGAGTATGCCCCAGACACGGGCTCTGTCACCTTTTCAAAAGAGACCACCCCCGGTTATATGGAGCAGCACGTGTGCAGAGACTTTGAAAAAACCGCGTTAGAAGAGGTTATGACAGTTTTTGCCCCGCTTTTGGAGATGGAGCAAAAGCTGGAAGAGCTGGCCGCGCGGCTAAGCGAAAACCCCCAGGGGCCCCAGCTGGAAAGCTTGATTGACCAGCAGACCCGGCTGAACGACCAGTTTGTGGACGGGGGCGGGCTTACCTGCCGGTCCCGGGCCCGCAGCACCCTTTTGGGCCTGGGCTTTACCCAGGAGCAGACCCAGAACCCGGTGGGCGTGCTTAGCGGCGGGCAGAAGGCCAAGCTTCAGCTGGCAAAAATGCTGCTAAGCGGGGCCAACCTTCTGCTGCTGGACGAGCCCACCAACCATCTGGACATCCCTTCCGTGGAGTGGCTGGAGGGCTTTTTGCTAAACTATACGGGCGCGTACATTGTCATCTCTCATGACCGGTACTTTTTGGACAAGGTGACCACCCGCACTCTGGAGATGCACAGCCGCACCCTGGACTCTTACAAGGGCAACTACAGCCGGTCTTTGGAGCTGCGGGCCGAAAAGCGCCTGGCCATGGAGCGGGTGTATGAGAATACCAAAAAGGAGATTGCCCGGATTGAGGGCATCATCGAGCAGCAGCGCCGCTGGAACCAGGAGCGCAACTACGTGACCATTGCCAACAAGCAAAAGTCCATTGACCGGCTGGAGGCCACCCTGGAAAAGCCCGAGGACGACCCAGAGTCCATCCGGTTTCAGTTTCGTGCCAGCCGGAGAAGCGGCGACGATGTGCTGACCGCAGAGGTGCTTAGCCTGTCCTTTGGGGGAGAACCCCTGTTCCGCAACGTGGACCTGGAAATTAAGCGGGGGCAGAAGGTATTCCTCATTGGCCCCAACGGCTGCGGAAAGACCAGCCTGTTC
>JAAWSH010000033.1 GCA_022801475.1 Acutalibacter sp.
GGCCTCTGCACTGGGCTCTTTTACTGTGCCCACTACCTGAGCTCCGCCCACGTCCAGGCCCCGTTCGTCCACAGCATCCTGGGTAACCCCCACCAGACTGCCCCCAGCCAGCAGCCAGGCCTCGCTGTAGGAACCGTATAGACTGACTACCCGGGGATTTTCGGGAATCTGGACACTCTCTCCACCGCTGTCCGTCAGAGTAACGGTTTTGGCGGCAAGAGAGCCGGAGGAACTTGCGTCCGGCTGAAGGGGCGCCGCCCCACTGCTTTCTGGCACGGAAAAAGCCGGAGCCGAACAGGCACAGAGGGACAAAATCAGCATAAAAGATAGGACGATTGAGAAAAAGGGTTTCATAGATACACTCCGTTTTTATAGACTAGAAAGAACACACGTTAACTGTATAGGGCGGGCTCCCACAGCCCTAGTTATTCTACCTCAAAGTCCTCGGGCAGCAGCAGCTCTAGGTCCCGCTCTGCCTCTTCGGCCCGCATATTTCGCCGGGAACAGGCAATTACTGCGGCCTCCACCTTGTTCCGGGCCATGCGGCCATTGCCGTTTACCCGGGAATCGCCGGTCAGCTGCTTTTCCCGGTAATAGTTCAGCAGCGGCATCCGGCAGGCAGGGTCCAGCCGGTAGCCTTTACCCTCTACAATGCTCTCGGTAATTTCCACCAGCTCTTCCGCTGTGTAGTCTGGGAATTCGATGAGGTTGGGAAACCGGGAGCGCAGGCCCGAATTGGCTGAAAGAAATTCCTCCATCTCCCGGGAATATCCTGCCAAAATTACCACCAGCCGGTCCCGGTGGTCCTCCATGCCCTTTACCAGGGCGTCAATGGCTTCCAGACCAAAACTGTCGTCCCGGCCCCTGTACAGGGCGTAGGCCTCGTCAATAAACAGCACGCCCCCCATGGCCGACTGAATAGCCTTTTGGGTCAGGGGCGCGGTGTGTCCCACATACTGGCCTACCAGGTCCGCCCGGGTCACCTCTACCAGCTGGCCCCCGCTAAGGGCTCCCATAGCTTTGAGATACCGGGCCGCAATGCGGGCCACAGTGGTCTTGCCCGTACCGGGGTTGCCGGTGAAAATCATGTGCATTGAGGGCGGCTCGGCCTTTAGGCCACGCCGGCGGCGCAGCTGCTGCATCTGGAAGGTATCCTCCAGAGAGAGAATGTAATCCTTTACCTTTTGCAGGCCCACAATATCCTCCAGCTGGGCCTTTACCTCGGCCAGCTCTGCTTGGCTGGCAGCCCGGCCGGGTTCTTGGGGCACAATCCTGCCTGAAACGCTCTCCCCTGTGCTGTACTCCACGGCCAGCCCGCCTTCCTGGGCCTTTAAAAAGGCCTGCACCGGCGGACGCAGAGATTTGCGCAGCTTTTCCTCACTCATGGCTTTATACAGGGCCTGGGCCCCGGCCTCTATCGCGGCCGCGCCCTGCTCCTTGGTATATTTTGCCGACAGGGCTTTTACCTCCTCTGTTCCAAACCGCAGGAGAAAGCCCAGCTGCTTTTCGGCCCGCTGGCTCAGAGCGCCGAGACTGGCCTGGGCAATCTGTTCAAGGCTTTCCTGGGTAAAGGCTCCGGTAAATAGCACATCGTCCAAAGCAGCTATAAACTCCCCGCCAAAGGCCCCGGTGAGCCGGGAGAGCTCTGGCCCGGCCAACAGGAACAGGTACTTGCCCCCTGCCGAAAGCTTGGATACCGCCCCTGGAGCCAGGGCACTGCCCACATCCACTAAAAGACCTTTTTGCTCGGCATAGCGGCCAGGCAGAGGCACGCTGCCTGTGGTGAACAGAGCTGCCGCCATAGGCAGCACCGAGGGGTGGCACTGGCCATAGTTTTCAAAAAACAGCGCGGAGGCCCCGCCCTTTAAGGCCGCGTATAGGTCCTGTACAAATAGTTTTTCCGAGCCTGGCGCGGCGTATGCGCCCAGGTCTAGGGACGCGGTCTTTGGGCTTTTCAGCACCCCCTGCCGTCCCAAGGAGGCTGTAAGGGCTTTTACCCCACTGTGCCGCCCAGTTCCCGGACTGCCCAGCAGCGCTGCCCGGCACAGGGGGAAGTCCCCGGCGCTGCCTGCCACAAAGGGCCGCTTAAAGGCCAGGGTAAGGCTCTCCACAAACTCCTCCTGACCAAAGACCTGGGCCAGAGCCTCCTCCCGGGCATTCTGAAAAGCCTTTTCCAGGTCAAAGGCTCCTCCGCCGTTGTCGGCCCGTTCCTCCTTCACCCCGTCCATTTCCAGGTGCTGGCGCAGGTCCTCCATGTCCGCCTGGGCCTCCCGGGTCATGCGCTCAATGCTTTCCTGCAAGGACTCGCTAAGCCCCTGCTGGGCCTGTTCCGCCTCTTGTATCATTTTTCCGGCCTGGGCGCTTCGGCCTATGGCCGCATCCAATTCCTGGCTCTCCTGCCGCATCCGCCGCAGGCTCTCCTGTAAATAATCCTCTGGCTCCGGCTGGGCCACTTTGGCGGCCTTTGGGGGCTTGCCCGCCCCGCTTGAGCGGAAATTCATCCGGCCGTCCCGGAACATGGAGTCTAAAATAGAATCTATATCCTTTTTCATCAGCGCGCCCTCTTTCTCATTGTTCAAGTGCCTGTAATATCTCACAAAGCCTTTCAGCCGGCAGCTGCCCTGGCGCCGAGGCCTCTGTCCCCGCGCCAAAAGTCATGCAGCTGCCGGTAAGTCCCCCTGCCACCCGGCTAAGCTGACCCAAAGGACCCATGCTCATGGTCACCACTGGCCCCAGCCGCTCATAGGCCAGCAGAGTGGCATCCATTAGCCGCAGCACGTCCCGGGGGCTGTTAGGCATTACCGCCAGCTTGGGCAGGTCGGCCCCCAAAGCCTTCATCTGCTCTAAAATGGCCACCATGCGGCCCCGGGTGGGAGTCTTTTGAAAGTCATGGTGGGAACAGACTACCCCCAGGCCCCGGCGGTGCGCTGCCCGTATCAGCCGTAAAGCCCTTTCCTGACCCTGGGCCAGCTCCACATCCAGCAGAGAGAAGCCCCCCGTCTCCATCATTTCTAGCAGAATCTCTTCATATTCTTCTGGGGAGACCGTCCCCTGGCCTCCCTGGCCCTGGGTGCGCAGGGTACAGAGCAGCGGCTTATCCGCTTTTTGGCAGAGTTCCTCCAGCGCCGCCGTAAGAGGCTCCCTAAACAGATCCGCCCGCCATTCGTACAAGCCCGCAGGCAGGTTCTGGGCGGCGGACATCTGGGCCAGCAGGCTGGGCAAGTCTTGGGCGGTAAGGGGCAGGCATATTTGGGGTGGGCCTTGGCCAAAGCTGATCCCGGCTATCTCCATGGTTTTCATAAAAGGCATCTCCTTGTTGATCTTTTGCGCTTACTATATCACATAGTATAATTGCCGGGAGGTAAAAAGTCAATGAATCCCTATTGCCAGTAAGAATAAATTCATATATAATGGGGGTGTTTCCCTTGCTCAGTGGAAGCATGCCGTAGCCAGGGGCGCTGCCTGACCCCGTCTTTTGCCGTGGCCGCTGGGCTTAGTAAGGGAAAGACTAGATTATCTTATAGAAAGGGTTCTTTCTCCATGCTGAAAAGTCAAGAAGTGCGCAAAATCGCCCCCGAAATGGACCCCCTGCGCCTGGGTATGGGCTGGTCTCCAGAGGACCTAGACCGGCCCCAGGTTTTAGTGGAAAGCACCTATGGCCAAAGCCACCCTGGCAGCGCCCACCTGCTGGAAATGGCCCAGACCGCCGCCGCCGAGATTCAAAAAGGCGGCTGCCGCCCCGCACTATATTTTGCCACGGACATCTGCGATGGCATGGCCCAGGGCCACGATGGGATTAATTACTCCATGGCCTCTCGGGACACCATTGCAAATCTTATTGAAATCCACGCTAAGGCCACCACCTTTGATGTGGGAGTCTTTTTCTCCTCCTGCGACAAATCCGTACCCGCCCAACTTATGGCCATTGGCAGAGTGAATATCCCTTCTATTCTGGTTCCTGGCGGGGTAATGCCCGCTGGACCTGACCGCCTAACCCTGGAACAGATTGGCATGTACAGCGCCATGTTCCAGCGGGGAGAGATCAGCGAGGAGCAGTTTACCTTTTATAAGCGGCACGCCTGCCCGGGCTGTGGGGCCTGTTCCTTTATGGGTACGGCCAGCACCATGCAGATTATGGCCGAGGCCCTGGGGCTCACCTTGCCTGGCGCGGCTCTGCTGCCAGCGGGCAGCAGAGAACTGGAAGATCTGGCCCGGGCTTCTGGGCAACGGGCGGCGCGGCTGGCTCTGGAGGGCCTGGCTCCCCGGAAAATGGTAACCCGCCAAAGCTTTGAAAACGCGGTAATGGTCCATGCGGCCATTTCTGGCTCAACCAACACCCTTTTACACCTGCCCGCCATTGCCCGGGAGTTCGGGGTAGAGCTGACGGGCCAGGACTTTGACCAGCTGCACCGGGGGGCCCACTATCTCCTGGACATCCGCCCGGCTGGGCGCTGGCCTGCCGAGTACTTTAGCTACGCTGGAGGCGTGCCCCGGGTGATGGAGGAAATCAAATCCATGCTCCACCTGGACGTGATGACCGTTACTGGCAAGACCCTGGGGGAGAATTTGGAGGACCTGCACCGCCGCAGCTATTTTGAGGAGCACGAGGCCCATGTGGCGGCCTTAACCGGCGGGCTGGGCCGCACGGACATTATCCGAGACTTTGACACTCCCATAGGCAGCGACGGCGCCGTAGCGGTGCTAAAAGGCAACCTGGCCCCCCAGGGCGCGGTGGTCAAGCACAGTGCGGTGCCCAAGGAAATGCACCGGGCCGTGCTGCGGGCCCGCCCCTTTGACAGCGAGGAGGAGGCCATCGCCGCCATTCTTCACAAAAAGATCCTGCCTGGGGACGGGGTTATCATCCGCTACGAGGGCCCCAGGGGCAGCGGCATGCCAGAGATGTTCTACACCACCGAGGCCATTGCCTCGGACCCGGAACTGGCTGCGTCCATCGCCCTGATCACTGACGGACGCTTTTCTGGGGCCAGCAAAGGACCAGCCATTGGTCACCTCTCCCCCGAGGCAGCCCAGGGCGGGCCCATTGCCCTGGTGGAAGAGGGGGACCTGATCGAGCTGGACATTTCCCGGCGGGTACTGCGCCTGTGCGGCCTGAAGGGGCGGGAGATGACCGAGAAGGAAATCGCTGCCGGGCTGGCAGAGCGCAGGGCCCGGTGGCAGCCCCCCCAGCCCCGGTACGAGACCGGCGTGCTGGGCCTGTATACCAAAAACGCCTCGGCCCCCATGCTGGGCGGATATATGTGTTAAAAAAGAACAGCGGCGCTGTAAAAGCACCGCTGTTTTTTTACGAATCAGCCAGAGAGGGGGCATTGCGCGGTAAGGGGGGCGGGCCCGTATCACCAAAGAACCCTGTCAACAAGCCCCTGCCGGCAAAAGCCCTACAGCTGCACCTTGCCCGACAAAATGTCCTTGTAGTCCGCCAGGTTCCGCTTCAGCAGCGTGGGGGTGTCCAGCTCATAGGGACATTTGCTTTTGCAGTGGCCGCAGTCCTTGCAGTTTTCAATGTTCAGCATCATCTCCTGGGCTTCCGGGGTCAGCCAACCCGCCGAAGGGCTGCGGCGGATGAGCTGGCTCATCCGGGCGCACTGGGGGATGTTGATATTGGCTGGGCAGGGCAGACAGTAGCCACAGGAACGGCAGAAGTTTCCAATCAACTCAGCCCGGTCCTTCTCGATCACCGCCTGAATGGCAGGGTCCTCCACGCTGGGCGGGTTGTCTATGTAACTGAGAAACTCGTCCAGCTCTGCCTCCCGCTGCACACCCCAAATGGGCAGCACATGGTCGAACTGGGCCTGCCAGGCATAGGCTGCCGCCGAGTTGTTAATCAGCCCGCCGGAGAGTCCTTTCATGCTAATAAAGCCCATGTTCTGCTTTTTGCACAGCTCCACCAGGGCCAGGTCCTTCTCGGTGGCCAAATAACAGAAGGGGAATTGCAGGGTGTCATACAGCCCGCTGCGCACTGCCTCTTCGGCCACGGCCAGCCGGTGGTTGGTGATGCCGATAAAGCGGACCTTCCCCTGGGCCTTGGCTTCCTCCATGGCCTCGTACAGGCCGGTGCCATCCCCGGGCTTGGGGCAAAAGGCGGGGTTATGAAACTGGTAGATGTCAACATGGTCGGTTTTCAGCAGGGAAAGGCTGGTCTCCAGGTCCTTCCAGAAGCCCTCCACTGTGGTGGAAGGGGTTTTAGTGGCTATTATGATCTGCTCCCGCACGTCCGCCAGGGCCAGGCCCATCTTTTCCTCGCTGTCGGTATAGGAACGGGCCGTATCGAAAAAGTTGACGCCAGCCTCATAGGCTTTGCGCAGCAGCCGGCCGGCATATTCGGCGCTGACCCGCTGGATGGGCAAAGCTCCAAAGCCGTTTTTGTTGACCACCAGGCCGGTGCGGCCCAGAGTGACGGTTTTCATGGTGGACTCCTCCTTTGTTTTTTCTGAATGTTCTATCCTTTATATCATCATACTACTTAGAGCAAGCTCTATGTCAAGCGTTTTATCAAAAGCAACTAGACATTTTTTGATGGGAAAGCCTTTATGTATACATAGACCCATCAGAGTCCCTCTTGATTCTTCTCATGATAAGCCGCTTGCTTTTTTACCACGGTCTCAAAATCCCTGGAGGGGCTTCTACAAAGGGACCGCCCCCAGCCGTCAACAGCCGAGAAATCCCCATTTTAGCCCGGGGACGTTTCAAAAGGGAGGGGCAGAGCCCCTCCCTTTTGTCCGCCTTTGACCAAAGGTCAAGATAACGCCTAATTGTAGTCCCCAAGACCCAGACTGGATAGAAGAAAAACCAGCACTTACTTCTCCATCCGCTTACGGAATTCCTCCAGGGTCTCGGTCAGCTCCAGGGTGCAGGACTGAATAGCCAGGCCGGTCTGGGCCACGAAGAACCGCAGATAGAAGTTTCCGGAGAAAGCTGTTACATTCAGCTCTATTGTCTCCCACTCCCGCTGAGAACCCGTCAGGGTCACGGTACCCAGCAGGTTCCGGTCCTGGAACACAGAAATAGGCAGCTGCGACACGTCGTTGCTGTCCGTGCTCTTCAGCACCAGTTTCATATTATACATGCCCTGTTCCTTCACCGTCACTGCGAACCGGGTGTTGCTTCCCTTTTCCAGACCAATGAGGGATGTGTCCAGGATCACACGGTTATCCTCCCCGGCCTGTGCATAGTGCATCTCCCCCGCGCTGGCATCGTCGAAAGAGGGCGCTTCGCCCAGCTCCTTGTCAAGTTGGGTCTCTTGGCCCCGCAGCCGCAAAAGGGCCGGAGAACGCAGCAGAAAGCCGCAGATATTCTTGGCGCAGCGCTGGAAGTCCCCCCGGGTAACAGTACCGGCGGCCAGGCCCTCAGCGGAATTGTCGTGGCCAGAGTTGGCCCTCGCGTCGGTATTCACCATGAATAGGTCGTTCTGGCCCCGGACCATAGCCGCAGTATTGGTCCGGTCGCCGGGCTGGCCCTCGTCGTTGGACCTTGCCCACCAGTCGGTCATTACCTGGCCTTCATAGCCCCACTGGCTATGAAGGATGGTGGTCAGCAGGTCATAGTTGCTGGCAGACCAGAAGCCATTGATGGGGTTGTAGCTCGTCATAATTGAATAAGCCCCCGCCTCTTTTACGGGAATTTCGAAGCATTTGAGATACAGTTCCCGCAGGGCCCGCTCGGAAACCACGGCCTCTACGTCGTTACGCTTGAACTCCTGGCTATTACAGGCAAAATGCTTGATGGTGCCCGTGACCCCGTACTTCTGCATGGCGGTCAGCTGGGCGGCGGCCATTTTACCAGTGAGCAGGGGGTCCTCGGAGAAATATTCAAAGTTCCGGCCGTTCAGAGGGTGTCGGTGCAGGTTGATGCCAGGGCCCAGCAGGGTGTCTACCCGGTTCTTCCTCAGCTCCATGCCCTCGTATTCGTAGAGTTCCTCTACCAGGGGCAGGTTGAACGAGCAGGCCTGACAGGTGCCGTTTGGCATGGAGAAAGCCATAGTGCCGCAGTCCATGCGGATGCCGCTGGGACCGTCAGCGCAGCAGCCTGTGGGAATGCCCTTATCCACCAGAGACTGGGTCACCCCGCCAAAGGCTCCGGCGGTACCAGGGGTCACCTTGGGAGAGCACATGCCCTCGCCTCGAACAATACAGCATAGCTCTTCATCGCTGAGCTGGGCCACAAAATCGTCCAGACTCACCTTGCCGTCGGCCACGTCCCACAGCTTCCAGCCCTTGTCGCCGGTCTGGGGCAGCTCCGGGGCCATGCGTTGGGCCCTGCGGTCCATGGGGGCCACCGTACGCAGAGGGACCGGCTCATATTCTTTGGCGAAGGCGCCTTCCGCCGCCGGGCCGGGGCGCAGACGGTCAAAGGCTGTTACAGGAGCACAGGCCTCTTCCAGCTGCTCCACCACAGTCTCTTCCAAGGTGACAGAGCCCGCCAGCTTGGCCTGCCGCACATCCGTTCCCACATAGAAAGCGTACTCGCCGGCCTCCAGCACCCAGGCGGACTTGTGGCCTGTAGCGCCGCAGTCGTCGTAGGAGGCCAGGCTGTTTACCGGGCACTCCAGAGAGAGAACCTCACTCTCCCCAGGCTGGAGCAGCCGGGTTTTGCCAAAAGCACACAGCACCCGGGCGGGCTTGCCCAGCTGGCCCTGAGGGGCCCCGCAGTAGACCTGCACCACCTGCTTGCCAGGAGCAGCGCCTGTGTTCTTTACCTCTGCCTCAAAGTGCACGTTGGCCCCGTCCACTCCTATGGAGGCAGCCTTTACCTCAAACTCCGTGTAACCCAGGCCAAAGCCAAAGGGGTACAGCACCTTGTCAGGGGCAAAGGTCTCGAAGTACCGGTAACCTACGTAGATGTCCTCGGCGTAAATATTGCGGGTTTCGCTGCCGTAGTTTCCAGCGGCAGGGTAGTCGCTGATGTCATAGGCAATGGTATCCGAAAGCCGCCCAGAGGGCTGGGCCGCGCCAGTCAGCACGTCGGCGGTACCCAGGCCGCCCACCTGTCCCCCCTGCCACACGTACATCACAGCGCCGGGCTTGTACTCCTCCACCCATTTCATGTCTAGAATGCTGCCGGTGTTCAGCACCACGGCCACCCGAGAGAAAGCAGCGCAGACAGCCTTTAACACGTCTTGCTCGGCTTGGGCCAACAGGTAGCTTCCTTCGGCAGCGGAGTTGTCCTTATCCTCCCCGGCGGTACGGCCCAGAATCACCAGGGCCGCGTCGTTCTGCTTGCTGGCTTTCTCCACCAGGGCCGGGTCCAGAGGCATCTCCTCCTGATACCAGGGCTCGGCAGCCCAGCCCACGCCCACGTCGAAGGGATGATCCTTCAGCCACTCCTCATAGACCCCCTTCACCTCCTGGTCCACCTGGACCCGGCCGCTTTCCTCCAGAGCCTGGGTAATAGTGGGCACCGGGGCGGTATTCACCAGGCCGCCAGAACCTGTGCCGCTCTTATAATAATTAAACTGGCTGCGGCCAAATACCGCCAGTTTTTCCCCCTTGTCAAAGGGCAATGTGCGGTTTTCGTTGCGCAAAAGCACCGCACCCTCGGCCACGGTCTCCCGCGCTTTGGCCGCATAGGCCTTTAGGTCGAACGTTTTGTGTTCCATCCGTTTTTCCGCCTTTCCTTTCTATAAATTATGCTCAAAAAGACACAGAAAAGATATATAGGTATTATACACGACTTCCGAAATATTTTCAATAGAAAAAGCGAACCCTGGGAATGTATACAAGATCTTTTTATAAAAACACATGAGGAGTGGTCTAAAAAACATTTTAGGCAATGTTTTTACCTCTGGGGGCTTAGAGTTTGTCTTAAAACTTCGAAAAGACATCTTTTCTCCGAAAACCAGCGGCCTCTATGTCAAAAGTCCTCGAAAGGTGACAGCCTTTCTTGCGGTTTTTCCTTGGATCCATTTCGTTTTTTAAGAAAATCCCGACTTTTCTTCGGGCTTAAACAGACTCTAGGGCGTCGTTCTCATCTGTTGGCTTGGCTGATGACTCCTAAGAACTCCATACCCCTAAGCCCCGCACTGTTTCCGCTCTTCATTATAAGATTTGCCGTTCCTTTTTACCCTTGCTTCTTCATGGTCAGGGCAATGCGCTTTTTCGCCTGGTTTACCTCCAGCACTGTCACCTCCACCACGTCGCCTACAGTGACCACTTGGCTGGGATTTTTCACAAACCGGTCCGCCAGCTGGGATACATGTACCAGGCCGTCCTGGTGCACACCAATGTCCACAAATGCGCCGAAGTCCACCACGTTGCGCACCACCCCGCTTAGCTTCATGCCTGGAGCCAGGTCGCTGATGTCCATTACGTCTGTGCGCAGCAGAGGCGGGGGCAGCTCGTCCCGAGGGTCCCGGCCGGGCTTTTGCAGCTCGGCGGAAATGTCTCGCAGGGTGGGCACGCCTACCCCGCAGGCCTCGGCGGCTTTAGCTGCCCCCAGCTTTTCCAGCCGGGTG
>JAAWSH010000034.1 GCA_022801475.1 Acutalibacter sp.
AACAAAGGCCAGGGCGCAGTCCTTGACCACTGGGGAAGAAGGGGAGGCGTTTTTCACTCTTTGGGCGTATTCCTGCTGGGAGATGGTTTTCATGGGGAATTCCTTTCCTTTCCACTGAATGATCGTAACCTTATCATACGCCGCTTTGCCAGGTTTATGCTTTTCCTCTCATTTTTCTCTGATCTTTTAGGGCGGTCTTTCTCCCACAATTTTTTCCAGAGCCGGTTCAGCAAAAGACCAGGCTCCGGAGCGTCTCCAGAGCCTGCCTTTTTAACTCTCTATATGTTTATTCCCCAAAAGAACGTATTGCCAGGGGTTTAGTTCAGCTGCTCCGCCATCCACGCGTTCAGCTGAGAAAGGCCCATGGTCTCGGCCTGCTGGTACAAAGTGTCCAGGGCTGCCTGGCATTCCTCCTCGGTCTGGGCAAAAATGGCTTTGTTGACCTCAGAGTAGCACATATCGTTCAAAGAGTTCCACAGGTTTTGCATGTCGCCCTCTGTGGGGATGCACTTCTTCAGCTCGGACATCACCTTGGTGTGCTTCGACCCGTTGCGCAGGCGCTCGTAGTAGTCGATCTGGTCCGGGTCGGTAGCGGCCGCGTCCATAAAGGAGTTCTCATCGCCCTGGTCGCCGAAGATCCACACGCCTACGCCGAAATCATTCTGCCGGATCTTTCCGTTGGCCAGGCCGTCCCGGTAAGACTGGGTGGTCATTACGCCGCCGTCCTCGGTGTATTCCCAGTGCACGCCCTCAATGCCCCAAGAGCCCAGCTTGCGGCCCTCTTCGCCACGGGCCCAGGACATGAACCGAATGGCACTCTCAGGGTCCTTGCAGTTTTTGGTGATAAAGGTGCCCGCCCAGCCAATGCCGGTATTTACACTGACCAGGGCGTTGTCGCCCAGGTCGTGGGTCAGCAGCTTCCAGCGGTAGTCTGTGCCGGCTTCCTTGGCCGCCACATTAGAGGTCATCGCCTCGTCGGCGCTGCGAATCTGAATAAAGGTTTTGCCGCTGTTACGCACTTCACAGTACTTATCATAGCCATAGGTCATGGACTCGGGGGTGATCAGCCCCTCCCGGTAGAACCGGTTGAGAAGCTTGTAGTAGTCCTGAATGCCCTCCATGTTCAGGTAGTGGCAGGGCTTACCGTCCTTGTCATATCCCAGGCTGCCGCTGCCGTTAAGGCCCATCTGCTCCGCGAAGTACCACTGGTTGCCTTCCAGGGGCAGCAGGGGGATTACATCTGGATACTTCTCTTTGCAGGCCAGTAGGGCTTTTTCCACATCCTCAATGGAATTGAATTCCGGGGAGCCAATGTCTTCCCAAATATCCAGGCGGTAAGCCAGGCTGCGGGCTCCGCCAGAAATATAGGCTTCGCCTTTGTCAATGGATTCCTGGGAGGTGTAGGCGTTCAACAGGGCGTAATAGTTGCCATCCGCCGCGGTGTTGGCCTTAATGACCGTCTCATTGGCATGAATGTCCACACCTGTGCGCTCTACCAACTCATTGTAGCTGTAGCATACGTCGGGGTCACTAAGCATTGCCTGGCGGCCTCCGTTCTCTACATAGACCAGGTCGGGCAGGTCGTCGGAATTGATCATCAGGGCAATCTCCTGGGGGTCGGTCTCCCGGGTCACGTTAAAGCTCATGTTGGTCAGCTCCGTAATCTTCTGAGAAACCTCGTCGGTGCCCCATTTGTCCAGCCAGAACCAGGGAATGTCGATGAATAGGTCCAGGGTAACCGGCTCGTCAAATAGTTTGCCGCCCTCGTTGGTTTCCTTGGGATCAGAGGCTTCGCTGCTCTCCTCATCCGCCTTGGAGGAAGGGGTGCTCTCCTCTTTGCCAGGGGAAGAACTGCTGGGATCCGAGGAGTTTTTTCCGCTGTCGCTGCCGCAGGCTGCCAGGCAGCCCAGCATCATGGCCAGTGCCAAAAGCAAGCATATCAGTTTTTTCATTTTAATTTCGTCCTTTCTCTTTACTTTGTTAATTGTTATGTGAACCCGGCGCGCCGCCGGAAAACCACCTGAATTTATCCCTTTACCGAGCCGATCATAACGCCCTTTACAAAGTACTTCTGCAAGAAGGGGTATACTGCCAAGATCGGCACCACGCCCAGCACCATGGCCGCCATTTGTAGTGACGTGGTGGTGCTTTCCATCGCCGAGGCCGCGTAACCGGCCGACTGTGCGTTGTCCATGGCTGCGGCGGCGGAAAACTTGTTGACAATCTGCATCATCATATAGGCCATGGGCCGCAGCTCGTCCTTGGTAATGTAGTACACCGAGTCCATCCAGGAGTTCCACTGCCCCACCGCATAGAACAGCGCCACCGTGGCCAGGCTGGCCTTGGAGAGTGGCAGGGCGATTTGCAAAAACACCCGAATGTCTCCCGCGCCGTCCAGCCAGGCCGATTCGTACAGAGACCGGGGGATTGACTGGAAGAAGTTGACCAAAATCAGCATATAATACACCCCCAGCATGCCGGGAATCACGTAGACCCAGAAGGTATTGATCAGCCCCAGGTTCTTGATTACCGCATAGAAAGGGATAATGCCTCCCCCAAAATACATGGTGAAGATATACACCTTGTAATAGAAGCCCCGGAAAAGGATATTTTCAAAAGACAGGGCATAGGCCACCGCACTGGTGACAAACACACCCAAGAAGGTGCCCACCACCGTGCGGGCCACTGAGACAAACAGGGCGCGGCCCCAGCTGGCGTCGGAAAGCAGGGTGATAAAATTGTCCAAGGTGGGCCGCCGGGGGTAAAAGTACATGCCCCCCAGGGTAGAATCCATGCCGTTATTAAAAGCCTGTATAATGACATAATAGAAAGGATAAACGGTCACCAGGATGACAAAGAGCATAACCACGGTCACAATGGTATCCATCACCCAGTCCTCCCGGGTACGCCGGCGCCGCCGGCGCTTGCCCAGGGTCTGCCCTGTATTCAGGACATTTTCAGCAGCGCCGGAACTGACAGACAGATCAGACATACTCACAACTCCTCTCGTTGGGATTGATGGGATTTAGTAGATAGAAGCGCCTGTTATCTTACGGCTCAGCGCGTTGGAAGAAAACACCAGTATGACAGAAATCACCGACTGCATCAGCCCCACCGCCGCGCCGTAGTCGAACCGGAAAGAGGCCATGCCCACTTTTAGCACATAGGAGTTAATGATCTCCGAATAGTCCCGGTTCAGGGTATTGCCCAGCATCATGGCCTGGTCCATATTGCCGTTCACCAGGCCCCCCAGGGACAGGATAAACATGATAATAATCGTGCCCTTAATACTGGGCAGGGTTACGTGCCAAATCCGCCGCAAGCGGCTGGCCCCGTCAATTTCCGCCGCTTCGTACAGGGTAGAGTCAATGCCCGATATGGCCGCTATGTAGATGATGGCATTCCACCCCATCTCTTTCCACAGTTCCGTGCCCACGGCCAGACCCCAGTACTGCTTGCCGTCAAACAGAATACTTAGGGGTTCGCTAATCCACCCGGCCTTTAGTAGCAGTTCGTTTACCACGCCGTTTACCGAGCTGAACATGGTAAAGCACAGGCCCGAGACGATCACCCAGGAAATAAAGTGTGGCAGATAGCTGCATGTCTGCACCACGCGCTTGAACTTGCTGGAGCGCACTTCGTTGAGCATGAGGGCAAAAAGGATGGGCACCGGGAAACAAACCAGCAGCTTTAAAGCCGAGAGCACGATGGTATTGCGGATATACATGCCGCTTAGGGGACTGGCGAAGAACTCGGCAAACCACTTAAAGCCCACCCACTCGCTGGTAAAGAAGCCCATCACCCCAGAGGTAAGCTTATACCTCTTAAAAGCAATGATAATGCCCACCATGGGGATGTAAGCAAAGATCAACAGATAGATCAGCCCCAGAATCAAAATCATGTGCAGGGCCCACTGCCGCTGGAAGCGTATTCCTTTGCTGATAGAACTGGTTTCCCTTGCTTTCATATTTTCTACCTCTCTTTCCGAATGGGATTCGGTTCACAGCCACGCCGCGCCCGGTCCTTTGTCTCCCGAACTCTTCCGTCCGGCCTCCCCGGGACCAACGGCGCTTTAGGCGTTCTTGCTTTCCTTTGCTGATATTATATTTCAAACCCGAGAGAAAGAAAATGGCGATTTCCGTCAAGATTTATGACAAATATGGACAAGATATGAACTGGTTGTGAAATCAACTGGTTTATTGAACCATCCGGCAGAAAAACAGATTCAGTTTTACAGAAAAAAATCGCAAATTTCTTTCACAATCCATTGACAATGATTTTCTTATAATATTATAATAAATAAAAGAAACCGCTCCACCAAATGCGTCATCTGTGTGTAACTCACGGAAGCACGGAATGGCCCGGCCCCCTGAAAGGAGCCCCCTCCCATGAAACTGGTCGAATATTTGCGCTCCCACCTTCTGTGGAAGATGCTCTTTTGGTTTGTGCTTCTCCTTTTGCTGCCCTGTCTTTTGCTGATGGGCGCCTATTTTGCCATAAACAACTACTATTTCGCGCAAGAGACCGCCGAGCTGGAGCGTTCCGCCCTGATACAGTGCGCCGATTCTATTGAACAGGACATGGAAACCTGCGCCGAGGTATTTCAGGTCATTCAGCGGCACAGCAGCTTTGTGCGCTTTCTAAACGGTAGATATACCACCCCCGCCCTTCAGCTGGCCGCTTATCACAGTGAGTTTTTTAATATGTTTTCCTATGCGAAAAGCTTTTCTCCCTATATTGAGAATGTACAGATCTATACCCTGCGTGACGGCCTGATCAGTATAGACGACGATGTATTGCCTATT
Organism: Acutalibacter sp.; assembly: GCA_022801475.1. Lineage (GTDB taxonomy): Bacteria > Bacillota > Clostridia > Oscillospirales > Acutalibacteraceae > Acutalibacter. The sequence continues at coordinate 4,806 of JAAWSH010000034.1, forward strand.
TCTCAGCTGGAAGAGTACGCCTTAGACCGCCATACCACCTATGGCTTCTGGCGCTACCAGCCAGAGGAGGACCGCTATATCTACCGCAGGCTGTTGAGCAGCCTGTACGACTCTACCCCCGCGGGTGTGCTGGAGGTTATTTGCCACCCCACCCTGGTCGGCCACAAGCTTTTGCGGTTTTCAGAATCTGTCTCCCGCCCGGTATATGCTGTTTACAAGGGAAAAGCCTACCAGGCGGAAGGCGCGTCCCTGGTTCCCGCCCCTCTGCCGGAGACTTTTGAGGACAACCTCTGCCTAGAGCTTGCCGCCCTCTCCATAGAGCTGCGGGCAGACCGGCGCGTTCTCCAGCAGGAGGACCAGCACCCGGTAAACCTGCTCACAGTTACAGCCCTGGCGGGGGTGGGGGCTGTTATTGCCAGCAGCTGCCTTTTCTTCTTTTACATATTCCGGCTCTCCCGGCGCATTGTGCGGTTTTCCCGGTACATTTCCACCTCTTTCACCCAGATCCCCGGGGCCTATGCCGACCCCGGCCGGGACGAACTGAGCCTGGTGGTGAAAAACTTTAACCAAATGCTGGAGCAGAACAGCGACCTAATCAACCAGATCAAGCTGGAAAAGCTGCTGCAAAACGAAATGGCCTACCGGGTGCTGCAAGCCCAGATTGACCCCCACTTTATCTATAACGCCCTGGAAAGCGTGCGCATGATGGCCGAGCTCCACGACGAGCCGGAGATTGCCGACGTAATCTTCTCCTTCAGCAAACTGATGCGCTACAGCTTTTCGGCCCATACCGGCCCCGCCACGGTGGAGTATGAGCTGGACATTGTCCGCCAATACCTGCGGGTGCAGAAGCTGCGCCTGGACGACCGGCTGCGGTATGACATCCTCTGCCCCCAGGAGCTGCTGGGCCTAAGCTGCCCCCAGTTTGTCCTACAGCCCCTGGTGGAAAACGCCATCAAATATGGCCGGGACCAGGCGCGCCCAGCCCTTTCCATCACTGTGCGGCTGGGCAGCGAAAACGGCCTGCTGACCGCCGCTGTGGAAAATGACGGTGCGCCCCTGGATCCGGAAAAGCGGGAAAAAATCAACCGGCGGCTCAAAGAAGGCCTGGACCTTTCCGGCCTGTCCTCAGGCACTGGGGTGGGGCTGGACAGTATCAACACCCGGATGCGGTACCTGTTCCCAGAAAGCTTTTTTATGGAGCTTCTGCCCGGCCAAAACAGCGGCGTGCGGGTGATCATGACATGGAGACCCCAAAAGGGACAAGGAGGACACAGTGAAAATTCTGGTAGTTGACGACGAGCGCTTGATCGCCCAAGGCGTGGCCCATGTAATCGGCCAGTTCGAAGGCCCCTTTGAGACAGTAGACATCGCCTTTTCCGGCCAAGAGGCCCTGGAAAAGATGGAAAAGCTCTCTTATGATTTAGTGATCACAGACGTGGCTATGCCGGGGCTTTCTGGCCTGGACCTGGTCCGTCAGGGAAAAGAGCGGGCTCTGTGCAATGATTTCTGCGTTCTCTCCGGCTACTCGGAGTTTGAGTTTGCCCGTACGGCCCTTCAGCTGGGGGTGGAGGACTACCTGCTAAAGCCTGTGGACAAGGCGAAGCTGCGAAAAATGTTGGGAGATTTTGCCGAAAAGCAGAGCCGCCGGGGCCTTGCCTGCCGCCGGGAACAAGAACATCTGCTGGCCGACTGTCTTTTCAGTTATGCCAATTGGGAAGCTGCGCCCTTGGACTCAGGCCCCGTGCTGGTCATTGTGATCGAAAGCCTCTTTCGGGGAACAAAATCCCTCTCCCGCCAAGAGATAAAGGCCTGCTTTGGTGCCGGAGAAGCCGCTGTCCGTATGGTACACCTGCGCCACCTGCCGGCCTTTGCCCTGTTTGGCCCGCCAGAGAGCCTTGGCCTGTCCGCAAAAAAGCTTTCCACAGCATTCCCCGGGCTGTCTGTGGGCAGTGCCCAAGGCTTGGCGGAAAGTGCCGCCGCCCTGCGCGCTCTATACAAAGACGCCCTGCACGCGGCCCTATCGGCTCACTGCTTTTTAGACCGCCCGTATCTGGATGCCGCAGAGTTCCCCAGGCCTAAAGTTCTGGAAGAGCTCCCCGGGGCGCTAAAGGCCCGGTTTGGCACGGCAGTCCCTGGGGAGCGGGTGCTGCTATACCAGATCTGCTGGCAGAGCCTGGCCCCGGCAGAGGCCCATACCTCCCGGGAGAGCGCCGCCAACCCCTATGTGGCCAAAATGGTCCAGCTGGTAGACCAGCGCTTTACCGAGGACCTGACCCTGGCCGGCGCCGCCAAGGACATTGGCCTGAACCCCGAGTACGCGGGCAAGCTCTTCCGCAGCGAGGAGGGCCAGAGCTTCTCCGAATACCTGAACCGCTACCGCATTGCCCGCATTCTGGAGTGCGTGACCCAGGACCCCAGCCTCAGCTTTGAGCAGCTGGCCCCCTGCATGGGCTTTTCGGACCAGCGGAACTTCTACCGGGTGTTCAAGCGCCTGATGCAGACCACCCCGGGGAAATTCCGCTCCGCCATGCAGCTGGAGCAGGGCGCGTAAAAAAAACAGGGCCGCCCACTGGCGGTCCTGTCAGCTTTGCATCATCGTGATATGGAAAAGCTTAGCTTGTAATGTCCACGGTAATAGACGCCCTTGCGTCTGAAATATTATAGACACTAGCGCGGTAACCTACATAACGCAAATTCCAACCATTGAGTTTTCCCGTATACGTTCCTCCTGCGTGCATTCCACCGCCCCAAAAGAGGGACTCATTAGGGGTAACCCCAATGTCAGAAATACCAATGTTGATTGCGCTGCATCTGGTAAGTGAATTTACTGTTAGAGTGTCATAGTAAATCTTTTTCTCCAATGTCAGAGCTAGAAATGGGTCGGTAATAACGCCTTCAACATACTTGGGGACATTAAATATTCCGAGTATACTTGTTTTCAGCGCCCCGTGTCACATTCATCGCTGCCAAAGAAATCAAATCTGCCAAATCCTCCACCGGCTCTTCAGCTTTAATTGGTTGCTCCGATTCACTCGCCTGTTCTGTTGGCAAGTCCCAGCCAGGGAAAAGTTCGCTGAACTTAGGCAGTTCATGCCACTCTTTTCTTTCTTCATCTACATAAACCATGTAGATGCGTCCATCGTCCGCATACCAACCGCTGGACTGATAGATTACTTTATTCCGTGCTGCCAAAATCTTCTCCTGTTCTTCAGAAGATGCGCTTTCCAAATCAGAGTTCGCCAGCGCCAGGGTCTGCGGGTCAACATCAATCTCATCCCGGGCTGCGGCGGGAGAAATGGCTTCTACTTGAGTGTAGCCTTTCTTCTCCATCTCCATGCGTATGGTGCGTGCGGAATACTCGTTAAACGCGTCCACCGCTTCCTGTCCTGTCAGGTATTCCATGGCCGCTTCCAGCTCTTCCAGAGAAAGCTCTTCCAGAGGCCTTTCGGACTCGGCCGAAGCCACGCCTGAAAACGCCAAGAGTAGGCATGCGGCTAGAATAACGGAAATTATTCTTTTCACTGCATAGCACCTCCTAATAGTTCACCGCGCAAAGCTTTTTATCCATATCACAACTAGCGGCTTTACATGTTTATAGTACGCTTAGTTGCTTTAAATGTCAAGTGATTTTAATCTTTTTTCTAACCTATTGTGCTTCTTGTATAACCCCAAAACCATAATTGGTAGAAAGGTACGGTGAAAATTATGAATCGCACCGAGAGTTTCCCCTTCACCAACCCCACCCTGCACAAACTACAGCCCCAGGGCTTTTTCGGCGCGGTCCTGGAGAAAAATATCCAGGAGTGGGCCCTCTCCGCCCTGTCCCAAAACCCAGGCATTGTGGGCCACCTGCTCCACGCCCCCCACAGGCTGCCCTCCCCCGGCCCCCACGAGCGCCCCCTGATGCCCTGGTACAACGAGTTCCCCGGCAAGCTGCTTACCGGCATGGCTTTCGCCTACCAGGCCGCTCCCTCTCCCGGGCTGCTGGCCGCCGGCAACCAGCTGGCCGCCGCCCTTTCCGCCGCCCAGGGGCCCGACGGCTACCTGGGGGTGTATGACAAGGAAAACCGCTTTGGCGGAGACGGCGAGAACTGGGACCTTTGGGGCCACTACCACAGCGCCTATGGCCTGCTGTGCTGGTACCATGCCGCAGGCGGTGTCAACGCCCAAACCCTCTCCACCGCCCGCCAGGCCCTGGACTGTGTGTACAACCAGTTCAGCGGCAGCGGCCGCAGCTATGACTCTGCCCAAAACCAGACCATGAACCTGGCTGTCAGCCACGGCTTCTCCCTGTTCTACCAGCAGACCGGCGACCCAAAATACCTGGACGCCGCCCTACAGATTGTGGACCAGGAGTGGCCCCTCTCTGGCGACTGGAAGGGCTTCGCCCTACGGGGCGGAGAGTTCTGGCAGTCTCCCCTGCCCCGCTGGGAGGCCCTGCACACCATTCTGACCCTGGGAACCCTGTACGAAATCACAGGAGAGAAAAAGTATTTTCAGGCCCTTACCGCCATCTGGAAGAGCATCCGTAAAACCGACCGTCACAATACCGGGGGATTTTCCAGTGGTGAACAGGCCCAGGGCACGCCCTTTGCCACCGGGGCCATTGAAACCTGCTGCACGGTGGCCTGGATGGCCCTTACCACCGAATACCTGCGGCTCTCTAAAGACCCTCTCGCTGCCGACGAGCTGGAACTCTCCCTATTGAACGGGTTGCTGGGGGCCGTGATGCCAGATGGCCGCGCCGTGGCCTACAACACCCCCATGTGCGCTGGAGGCCGGGAACCCTCTCAGGCGGAAATCGGCTTTCAACACAACCGGTTCTCTCCTGACTTCAACTGCTGCCAGGCCAACGCCTTACGGGGGCTGGCCCAGGTCTCTCAATGGGCGGCCATGACCGCTGGCAGTAAGGTCTATGTCAACTACTACGGCCCCTGCCGCATGGAGCTGGAAACTCCCAAGGGCCAACGCTTCACCCTGGCCCAGCATACCGCCTACCCGGCCAGGGGGCAGGTCCTTCTTACCCTGGAAGAGCTGGAGGAAGAGTCCTTTCCCCTCCTGCTGAGAATCCCCCTGTGGGCTGTGGGCACGGCTGTCTCTGTCAATGGACAGGCCCTGCCAGGAACAGTGCCTGGGCGGTACTTCACCCTAAGCCGCGGCTGGCGGGCAGGGGACCAGATAAAGCTGGATCTTGGTATGGCGGTCCATGCCTGGCCGGGCGCCGAAAGCTTTTTGGGAGCAGCCTCGCTCTACTACGGCCCCATCCTTATGACCGCGCCAGAACCCGCTGTGCTGAACTTTTCCTACATCCAGGCTAAAGCCGCGGCTGTGGAGGACATAAGTCTCGGTGGTCAGGGCTGGCTGCGGTTCACTGTCCCCGGAAGCTCTGAGCCGGCAGTGCTTCGGGACTTTGCTACAGGAAGCCACCAGGGAGGCTACACCAGCTGGCTGCGTTTCCAGGACAGCGGCCGTTTGCCCGGCGCCTCCGCCGGCCATCCGGATTGGTGCGGCGGCTAAGATAAGACCGATTCCACAAGGCGGCTGAGGACTGCCTCGCGGTCATTCAATCACAAAAAAGGAGCCCAGCAGT
>JAAWSH010000035.1 GCA_022801475.1 Acutalibacter sp.
TGTTTGTCAAGAAAAACGAAAAAATCGACACAAAACAGGAAAATAGTTCATTGAAAATTAGGGGGATTTTTCGGTATGATGAAAGCGGAAAAAGGGAGGGGCTTTCCCCTGCCGGGGAAGAAAGAAACTTCCGCTTTTGTAAAAACAGTTCATGGCTCTTTTTGCCAGGGGGCGGGCACCGGCCCCGGAAAACGCAAGACAGCCTTAAAAAATCCGCAGAAAGAGGGGATAGGAGTGGAGCGAACAACATCCAATGAAAAAAGAGAAACCTTAAAAAAAGGAGCAACCCGGTGGGAGCGCTTTAGGCGCCAGCTGCCCTACCAGCTGATGATTTGGCCCGGCATGATTTTTCTGGTCATTTTCGCCTACATCCCCATTGCGGGGCTGGTCATTGCTTTTCAGGACTATTCTCTTTCCACCTCGTACTTTAATAACCCCTGGGTGGGCCTAAAGCACTTTCAGTCTTTCCTAAAGGACACCACCTTTTGGATGGCCTTCCGCAATACCATCCAGCTTAGTTTGCTGCGCATGTGCATTGTGTTCCCCATGCCCATTCTGCTGGCGTTGGCCCTGAATGAGATACCAAGCCTGAAACTGAAAAAAACCGTGCAGACATGCAGCTATTTTCCCCACTTTATGGCCTATGTGGTGGTGGCCGCCCTGTGGCAGGACGTGCTAAGCAACAACGGCCTGATTAACAACCTGCTGATGCAGATCGGTCTAACCAGCGAACCCATCTCTTTTTGGACAGACCCCGCCAAGTTTAAAGGCCTGGCCACCTTTGTGGAGCTGTGGAAGGGCACTGGGTGGAGCGCGATTATCTACTTCGCGGCCATCAGCGGAATTAACAGCGAACTGTATGAGGCAGCCAAAATAGACGGGGCCGGACGCTTTGCCCAAATACGCTACATCACCATTCCGGAGATCACCAATACCATTATCATTATGTTCATTCTTAGCATCGGGGGCCTGGTTTCCGGCAACCTTAGCGTCTCGCAGCTGCTGGGCAACGCCTTTACCAAGTCGGAGTCTTACATCATCGAATACTACACCTTGGAAATGGGCCTGGGCACCATGCGGTACTCTTTCGCCACAGCGGTGGGCATGTTCCAGTCCGTCATCTCGGTGTTCTTGGTACTGCTGGCCAACTTCTTCTCCAAAAAGTACGAAGACGTAGGCTTATTCTAAAAAACAGGAGGCGCGCAAAAATGAAACATACTGGTATGGCCATCCGCTTGACCCGGGAGGATAAGTTTGTAAACGCCCTCGCTGTATTTGTCGGCATTTTTACCCTGGTGTTTACGGTATATCCCATTTACTACTGCTTTATTTACGCATTTTCCGACGGCAACGCCGCCCTGGCCCACCAAATTTATTTTTGGCCGGTGGAGTTTACTCTGGACAACTTCCGAGCTGTGATCAACGATTCCCTGCTGGTAAACAGCTTTATTGTCAGTGTGGCGCGCACCGCGATGGCGGTGGTCACAGGGGTGTCCTTTACCGCGCTGACCGCCTATGCCCTGACCAAAAAGGAGCTGGTGGGCCGCCGGGTTTACTCCATTATTGCCATGGTCACCATGTACTTTGGCGGCGGTGTAATTCCCACTTACCTGCTCTACCGGTCCATTGGCCTGCTGGATACCTTCTGGGTGTACATCATCCCCAGCCTGCTTAGCGTGTACAATATGCTTTTGTGCATGGCCTTTTTCCGGGAAATTCCAGAGTCTTTGGTAGAGTCCGCCAAGCTGGACGGCGCGGGAGAGTTCCGCATTCTGGTGCGTATTATCATTCCCCTGTCAGCCCCTATTCTGGCCACCATCAGCCTGTATGTGGGCGTGGGCGCCTGGAACGACTGGTACACAGCCGCTTACTTTGTCAATGACCAAAAGCTGATGCCCATGTCCACCATTTTAATGAAGCTCATCAGCGCCTCGCAGGCAGCCCAAAAAGCCATGCAGAACGCGGCGGACGCTGGCGTGGGCGGGGGGCACCACGCGGGCCCCACCACGGCCTCTATCCGCTATGCCACCCTGTTGGTCTCCATTGTGCCCGTTATGTGCGTATACCCCTTTGTGCAAAAGTACTTTGTCAAGGGCGTTATGGTGGGAGCCATTAAGGCCTAATCTTGTTCTTCTGCCCGGGCCTGGCCCGTGGTTTTAGAAAAATTACAGTAAAGGATGGACGAAAAATGAAAAAGGTACTGAAAACCCTATGCCTGCTGCTTGCCCTGGCCATGGTTCTCTCGGCCTGCGGCGGCGACGCTGGAAGCTCTTCCACACCCAGCTCTTCCACGCCCAGCAGCTCTGCCCCAGAGAGCAGCACCCCGGAAAGCTCCGTGCCCGAAAGCAGCGCGGGCGGCGAAGAGGCCCCCACCGGCGGCTACGCCTTTGAGGAGCATAAAAACGAGCCCGTTACCATCAGCATCTATGTAGAGGACCCGGGCACCATGTGGGAAAAATGGGGCGAGGACCCTGTTTCCAAAAAGATTACGGAAGAGACCGGCATTTCCTTTGAGTGCGTGGCCCCTGTAACCGACGATGACACAAAGCTCTCTCTGCTCATTGCCTCGGACGACCTGCCGGACGTGGTTACCTCCTGGTATGGCCGGGCAAACTGGGCCACCATGGTGCAGCAGGGCCAGCTGGCCGACCTGGAGGCAGTGGCCAGCGAGTATGCCCCCAAGTACTTCAGCGAGCTGATCGACCCCGAGCTGGCGGACTTCAACCGCCAGGACGACGGCACCGTGCGGTATCTGGTCAGCTGCTGGAACACCAGCGAGACCCTGAAATGGCTGGAGGACCACAACTGGCTGGTGACCACCAACCAGCCCGTCATCCTGATGCGCCAGGACTACCTGCAAGAAATCGGCAGCCCTGAAATTACCACCCCCCAGAAGTTCCTGGAGGCCTGCAAAGAGATTAAGGCAAAGCACCCGGACACCATTCCCTTCTACACGGGCGGCAACACCCAGAACGGACCCAGCTACCTGCGCTGGCTGTTTGGGCCCTGCTCCTATTATGTGGCAGAGGACGGCACGGTTTCCGGCTCTTACCGGGACCCCCGCTACCTGGATATGTACCTGTGGGTAAACGAGATGGTCCGCGAGGGCCTGATGACCGAGGATAGCTTTGTGGACGGCGACACCGAGAAGGACGCCAAGTCCCTGGCCGGCGAAGTGGCCTCTTACCTATGGACCGTGGGCGAGACCGGCAAGGTGCCCGCCGACAACCCCGACACCACTTACTACCCCATGCAGCCCTGGGATACCTACGAGGCTGTGCGCTCTAACGCGGGCTATATCCGCTTTGGCATCTCCGAGAAGTCCGAGCACAAGGATGCGGCCATGCGCTGGCTGGAGTACGGCAGCAGCGAGATTGGCGCCCGCACCATGTACTGGGGCGTTGAGGGCAACCAGGCCGACGGCTGGTCTGGCGACGTGGTAAACGGCCCCCACTGCTTTAGCGAGGAAGATGGGGAATGGGGCCAGAAGATCACCTATTTCGAGGGCTTCCAGGACGCCCGCAACGCGGATTGGAGCGGTACTGAAAAGAAGAGCGGCCTGGGCTTCTACGGCTCCTTTGTAAACGGAAACACCATTCTGGGCAGTACTGCCGAGTGTATGCCCACAGACCTGATGAAGCAGATGAACCAGTGGTACGCGCCCAAGGTGCGCTATGACGACGCCCTGGTGTTCAGCCTGCCCGCTGGCAGCGATGAGTCGGTTACCTACCAGTCCATCACCTCTCTGGTCTCCGAGTACAATATCAAGTGGGCCTTTGCCGCCAGCGCCGAAGAGGTGAAGAGCCTGTACAACGAGTTCATTGGCCGGGTAGAGAACGAGTGCAACGAGGCCGGGCTGAACCAGTGGTACACCGAGCAGTATAAACTTCAGCAAAAATAAGAATTTTTAAGTAACAGGAGGGCAAAACCATGATTTTAACATCTCCTCCCATGGGGTGGAACACTTGGAATACGTTTGGGGAAAATATAAACGACCAGCTCATCCGCGAGACCGCGGACGTGATGGTGGAAAGCGGCCTGCTAAAAGCCGGCTATGAGTACCTGGTCATTGACGACTGCTGGTCTGAAAAAGAGCGGGACCCTGCCACCGGGAAGATTGTTCCAGACAAGGAGAAGTTTCCCAACGGCATGAAGGCTGTCAGCGACTATGTACACAGCAAGGGCCTGAAGTTTGGCATGTACTCCTGCGCCGGGGTGCGCACCTGCGCCAACTATCCGGGCAGCTTTGAGCACGAGTATCTGGACGCCCAGACCTTTGCCGAGTTTGGCTGCGACTATCTAAAATACGACTACTGCTTTAAGCCCAGTGTGTTCGACGGCGAACTGCTGTACCGCCGCATGGGCCTGGCCCTGCGGGCCTGCGGCCGGGATATTGTGTTCTCTATGTGCAACTGGGGCCGGGACGACGTGTGGTCCTGGGCCCGCAGCGCGGGGGCCCACCTGTACCGTTCCACCGGGGACATTGAGGACAGCTTCGAGTCCTTCCGGAAAATTGCCATGAGCCAGGTCCCAAAGCTGGGCGCCTCGGCATCTGGCTGCTGGAACGACATGGACATGCTCACCTGCGGCATGTACGGCAAGGGCAACGTGGCCACAGAGGACGCCTGCACCGACACCGAATATGCCAGCGAGTTTGCCCTGTGGTGCCTGTTTGGGGTGCCGCTGATGCTGGGCAGCGACCTGCGCTCCATGAGCGAGGCCACCAAAAAGCTGGTGACAAACCCCGAGCTGATCCGGTTTAACCAGGACCCGGACTGCCGTCCGCCCCAGTTTTTGCCCTGGGACAGCAAGCAGGAGCGCTTTGCCCTGTTTAAGCTGCTCTCGGACGGCGACTACGCCATAGGCTTCTTTAATATGGGCGAGACCGACGGCCGCGTGCCTGTATACCTGGAACAGCTGGGCATCCCCCTGCACAGCGGCTACGGTCTACAGCTTACGGACGTGTTTACCGGCGAGGCCCTGCCAGTAAAGCAGGAGATCATCATGGCCCCAGCCCCTGCCCACGGCTGCGCGGTGTATCGGGCCAAGCTGCAAAAAATTGGGTAATTATTTTAGAATATAGAGTTTTCCCTCCTTAACAGAGGAACCCGTCCCCAGGCTTTGGCTTTGGGGGCGGGTTCTTTTATAGTAAACATACTTGAAAATCGGTATGTATCGCTTTTGGACTGTATTAACTATATTAGCCCTCTCCAGCTGGAAAAGGAAAGGGCGCGGCCCCAGGGGACCCGGAACATGAAAGAGAAAGCTTGCCTTTTTTTTCATTCTGGGGTACAATAGAGGACATGATTCTTGTAACAAGGGAGGCAGACCCCTAATGAATGAAAAAGAAGTGGCGGAAATTCGCCGCCGTTTTCAGCCGGAACGAAGCAACATTACCCAGGTGCACGGCTGCTATGTAAACGCCCAGCGGGAAATTCTTTCTACCTTCAACCAGTCCTTGGCCTCCGCGCCCCAGGAAGAGGTGGAAAGCATTCTTTCGGTGCTCAAGCGCAGCCTAACCGGCACTTTGGGCAAGCAGCTGAACGATATTGTCTTTGAGACCCAGCAGGTGGTAGACAGCGACGAGCACCGGCTGCTGATGGCTCTGCGGGGCTCGGCCCTAAAGGATGAGGGCATGGTGCAGGCCTTTTGCCAGCGGGTCATCGAGTGCCTGGAAATGGAAGGGCCCTATCTCATTCTGCTGGCAGCGGACTCTTACGACGTGCCCTACCGCACGGGCGACGGCGCGCCCAACCCAGACGGCTCCTGCGATGTGTACAGCTACATTGTGTGCGGCATTTGTCCTATAAAGGAGACCAAGCCCGCCCTGCGCTATAATGTGCCGGACAGCGTTATTTGCAGCAGAGACGTGGATTGGCTTATTTCCCCGCCAGAGCTGGGGTTTTTGTTCCCAGCCTTTGACGACCGGAGCGCCAATATCTACAACGCCCTGTACTACACCCGCAAAACCGGCGAGAGCCACCCAGAGTTTGTACAGGGCATATTCCGCACCGAGCCCCCCATGCCAGCGGATTTGCAGCAGGAGACTTTTAAGGAAATTTTGGCCGAGTCCCTGGGGGAGGCCTGCTGCTATAACGTGGTGCAAGAGATGCACGGGCGGCTTAGCGAAATGGTGGAAGAGCACAAGGCCAGCAAAAACCCAGAGCCCCTGGCCATTAGCAAAAGGGCCCTGCGGGGGGTGCTGGAGGCCTGCGGTGTGGAGGAAGAAAAGGCCCAGGCCTTTGAGGAGAAATACGAAGAGGCCTTTGGGGGCGCGGCAAATCCCCAAAACCTGATAGACACCAAGAGCTTTACGGTGCGCACCCCGGACGTGACCATTAAGGTGTCCCCAGACTGCGGGGACCTGGTGGAGACCCGGCTTATTGACGGGCGCAAGTACATTTTGGTGCGGGTAGAGGGGGACGTGGAAGTGAACGGGGTAAACGTACGGTTTGACCAAGAAAATCCAGCGCAAGCAACGTGACGTTGCATCCGATGTCGCGGGGGCGTTCGCCAGCGCAAGCGCTGGACCATTAGTCGCGGGGGCGTTCGTTCCGGCTCACTTGCCGGTGGTAGCTTTTGGCTAAGCCAGAGCGGACAGGGGCCAAAGGGTGGGGGCCCGTATTGGCTAGAGAGAGACATAAAGAGAGCCCACCCCGGAAGCGCCCAGAGGAATGCGTTGGCTATGCTAATGGTTTACACCGGCGAGTGAGCTAGGGCGAACGCCTCCGCGACATTGGTGCAGCGCTTGCGCTGCCGTGCTTAATGAAGGAGGGTATTTTTTTGTCATCCATCAAGACTAGATACATTGGCACCAAGGCGTTTTATCTTTCCGTGGTGGCGCTTATCATCCCCATGGTGGTGCAGCAGGGCATCACCCAGTTTGTAAACCTGCTGGATAACGTCATGGTGGGCCGCCTGGGCACCATTCCCATGTCTGGGGTGGCCATTGTAAACCAGATTGTGTTCATCTTTAACCTCACCATTTTTGGCGGCATGTCCGGGGCCTCCATTTTTGGGGCCCAGTACTACGGCAAGCGGGACTTTGAGGGCCTGCGCTACACTTTGCGCTTTCGGCTGTACTTTGCCCTGGGATTTTCTGTGGTGGGCATTGGGGTGCTGTACTTTTTTGGGGAGGGCTTCTTCAGGCTCTTCCTGCACAGCGGGGCCGCCACGGCCCAGGAAATTGGCGAGACCCTGGCCCATGCCAACAGTTATATGCTGGTCACCCTGTGGGGGCTGCTTCCCTTTGCTGTGGCCAGCTGCTTTTCCAGCCTGCTACGGGAGACCGGCGAGACGGTGATTCCCATGGTGGCCAGCATTATCTCCATCTTTGTCAACCTGGTGCTGAACTACCTGCTTATCTTCGGCAGCCTGGGCTTTCCCAAAATGGGCGTGGCGGGCGCCGCTTTGGCCACGGTGATTGCCCGGTATGTGGAAATGTTCTACCTGCTGGTAGAGTGCTTCCGGCACAAAAAGCGCTTTCCCTTTTTCCAGGGGGCCTTTAAAAGCCTGGGGGTGCCCCTGCCCCTGGTGCGGCGCATTACCATTACCGGCATGCCCCTGATGCTAAACGAGGGCCTGTGGTCTGTGGGAATGTCCATGATTCAGGCCTGCTACGCCACCCGGGGCCTGGGGGCTGTGGCTGCCGGGAACATTAACGGAACTGCCTTTAACCTGTTTTCCCTGATTATGATGTCCATGGGCAACGCGGTGTCCATTATGGTGGGGCAGCAGCTGGGCGCCAATGAGATTGAGCGGGCAAAGGATACCACCCGCAAGCTCATCGCCTTTTCTGTGGCGGTGAATGTGGTGATGGGCGGCTTGTTTATGGCCAGCGCGCCCTTTATCCCCTATATCTACAATACCGAGCCCGCTGTGCGCCAGCTGGCCACCCAGCTGTTGTTGCTTTCTGGCGGGTTTCTGCCCTTTTCCTCTTTTGTGCACTGCGCCTATTTTACCATCCGCTCCGGCGGGCGCACCTTTATCACCTTTTTGTTTGACTGCGTGTTTACCTGGGTGGTGTGCCTGCCCCTTGCCTGGGTGCTTAGCTACCACACGGGCCTTAGCCTGCCCTGGATGGTGTTCTTTGTGCACTGCGCGGACAATGTACTAAAAGGGGTCATTGCGGGGATGATGTTAAAGTCCGGCATTTGGGCCAAGAACGTGGTGAACGCCGCCGGGTAACCGGCAGGGCCCGCCCTATATTACCTGAAAAAGAGGCAACACAGTATATGAATGAACTGAAAGAAAAATTTCCGTACCGTTACGAGACACACTGTCACACCTGCTGGTGCAGCGCCTGCGCCCAGGACACCCCCCAGAACATGGCCCGGGCCTACTATGAGCAAGGCTATGCGGGGATGATTATTACCGACCACTTTCTGCGGGGCAACAGCTGCGTGGACCGGCTGCTGCCCTGGCGGGAACAGATGGAGCGCTACTGGCAGGCCTATGAGGCCGCCGCCCGCTGGGCCCAGGACAAGGACTTTGACGTTCACTTTGGCATTGAGCACCACTATGGCGATGGCAAAGAGGTGCTAACCTATGGCATTGACCTGGAATTTCTGGCAGCCCATCCAGACATCCACCTGCTGCCCCTCTCCGAATACGCCCGGCTGGTTCATGAGGCGGGGGGATTTCTCTCTATGGCCCACCCATACCGGAACAGGCCCTATATCAACCAGAAGGTAAAGCCCCAGCCAGAGTACCTGGACGCGGTGGAGGTCTATAACTTTTACAACTACCCCCAGGAGAACGTCCAGGCCCAGGAGCTGGCCCGGGCCCAGGGGCTTTTGGCCACATCCGGCGGGGACGAGCACAGCCGGACCGGGGACGCCATAGGCCAGGCGGGCATTGCCCTGAAGCGGCGGGTAAAAACCAGCGCCCAGCTGGTAGCGGAGCTGCGCGGCGGGGACTATGGGATTTATATAGACGGGGAGCTGCGGCGCTGGTTGGGCTGATAAGGGCCTTGCTATGCTTGCCCGGCTTGATCGTAAACGCAGTTTAAAAGCGGTCGAATACCTCTTTTGAACTAGGCGACGTAGCCGCCCAGCTTGAAAATCCGTACATACCGATTTTTAAGCTGTTTACTATATCACATCTTCTGAACCTGGCGGCACGGGTGTGCCCGCGCCATTCTGCTGGAAAAACGGTATGTACCGGTTTCCAAGTGCGTTTACGATACCCTTCCGGAATAGAAAAAGGAGCCGCGTCCTGGCGGCTCCCTTTTTTGTTTTATGGGGGCTAAATGGCACGCCCCTTCTTATGCCAGCTCTCGCTTTCTCTTCCGGCGCTTATAGACCACAATGGCAATGTACAGGGCCAAAAAGCCCAGGATAATGGCCACCAGCACCGCCGACTCTCCTGGGCCGCCCATCTTTACCTCTGCCCAAAGGGTGTCCACCAGGCGGGCGGTGTCCTCCGGCAGGTTTACAAACACCTGGGTGCGGCTTAGGGTCTCCGGGCTGGGGTAGTACATGGGGCTTTCTATTACCTCTGGGTCCAAGTACTCTTTGGCAGCGGTTTCTGGGGTGGAGTAGCCCACATAGTCCATGTTGGCCCCCGCGATTTCCGGGTCGCACAAAAAGTTAATGTACGCCTCGGCCTCCGTTTTATGGCTGGCGGTTTTGGGCACGCAGGCAGCGTCCACAAAAAAGTTGGTGCCCTCCTCTGGCACGGTAAAGGCAATGTTTTCGCTGTTTTCCACCAGAATGGCCGCGTCCCCGGCATAGTAGGGGGCCAGCCAGGCCTCGCCGTTTTCCATTTTGTCAAAAATCTGGTCCATTACATAGGCCTGCACCAGGGGCTTTTGCTCCTTTAAAAGGGCGGCGGCCTGGCGCCAGTGGGCCGGGTCTGTGGTGTTCACCTCTTGCCCCAGCAGGAACTGGGCAATGGCAAAGGAGTCCCGGGGGTTGTCAAACATCAGGATTTTCCCCGCGTACTGGGCGTCCCACAGGCTTTGCCAGCTGGTGACCTCTTCTACAAAGTCTGTGTTGTAAAAAATGCCCACCACGCCCCAGGTATAGGGCACAGAGTAGAGGTTCTGGGGGTCATAGTCCGGGTTTTTAAACTGCTGGTCCACGTACTGAAAGTTGGGGATATTGGCAAAGTTCAGGGGGGCCAGCATGTCTCCGGCAATGAGTTTTGAGATCATATAATCCGAGGGGATGATGACGTCATAGTCCGCGCCGCCCCCGGCCAGCTTGGAATAGAGAGATTCGTTGCTGTCAAAGGTGGTATAGTTCACCTGGATGCCGGTGCGCCGGGTGAACTCGGCGTTCACATCCATAGAGCCGTCGGTGCCGTTGGCAATGTATTCGCCCCAGTTGTACACGTTCAGGGTGACGTTTTCCGCCGCTGCCGCCCAGGGGGAGAGCAG
>JAAWSH010000036.1 GCA_022801475.1 Acutalibacter sp.
AACATGGGCTATCTGGGCTTTGCCCTGTATATGGGCTTTCTGGGCCTCTTCTTCTTCTGGGTGCTTCGGGGCTTGGCCGGGGATTTGAGCCGGGGGGTGCAGGCAGCCCGGGCCGAAGGTAAAGGCAAGTGGACTGCCCTGCCTTTGGGCCTGTGGCAGGGCCTGCGGAGCTTCCTGAGCGTGGAGCTGGGCGCGGTGGGCATGAGTTTTCTGCTGGCCATTATCGCGGCCCAGATATCCGGCAACGTGCTGCGGCGGCCCAATGTGACCATTTACTTTGCCATATCGGCAGCGTGTCTGCTGAGCCTGTGCGCAAAGACAGTCTGCCACAAAAGGCAGGCAGAAAAGAAAAAGCTCGCCTGGTAAATAGACTGGGCGTGCGGCGCCGCAAGGTCAAGGAGGCGGTTGCTTCCGTACAGCGGTATCGCCTGGTCTTGCAGGTCCTAAAGTGTGTCTTAAAACCGCGAAAAGACGTCTTTTTCGCGGAAAACGAGTGGCTTCTGTGTCTAAAATCCTGAGGTCTCTCCAGTTTTAAAACAGACTCTAATAAACTAGAAAGGCCTAACCAGGCCGGAAGCACAAAACATGCGAACAAGAAGCGAGGTGGAAGCTATGCTGCGGGGAATCGGAGTATCAGAGGGCATTGGTTTGGGAAGGGTTATGCTGCTGGAGGAAAGCAGCTTAATATATGAAGAGAAGCGGGACATAGACGCTGCGGCGGAAAAGGCACGGCTGCTACAGGCTGTAGACACTTTTTGTGCCAATACTGCCGGACAGATGGAACTGCTGAAAGCCTCCGCCGGACAAAAGGATGCGTGTATTTTAGAGAGCCATATCAATATTGTACGAGACCCGGAACTGCAAGAACAGGTGGGGCAGCTGATAGACCAGGGAAAATGTGCGGAATTTGCCATCAAGGAAAAGTGTGACCAGTATGTGGAAATGTTCACAAGTTCCAATGATGAGCTAACCCGGCTGCGGGCCAGTGATATTCGGGATGTTTGCAATGCCTTGCTCTGTTTGTTGTTGGGGGTGAAAGAAACAGAGGTGCACCAGGCTCCCAAGGGCACCATTCTGGTGGCAAAAGAGCTGAGCCCTTCGGTTATGGCAGCAATTGATAAAGAGCGTATTGCGGGTCTGGTGACAGAGGCCGGCGGGCGAATGTCCCATTTCTCTATTTTAGCCCGGGCAATGGGCGTGCCCACCGTGTGTGGAATAGAATGCGCGGCAGCCAAGCTTTGGAACGGGGAATTTGTCATTGTGGACGGGAGCAGGGGCGAAGTCATCTGCGAGCCAGGGCAAGAGCAGATCCAGGAGTACATGAAAAAGCAGACGGACTTTTTGGAAGAGTACGCCCCCCAGTCCTTCCGGGATAAAAGAACGCTTTCGGCTAGTGGAGAGGAATATCATCTTTATTGTAATATTAGCATGCCCACCGGCGCGGCCCGAGCAGTGGAAGCCGGCGGCGAGGGCGTGGGGCTGTTTCGAACAGAGTACTTATTTATGAACCGGGAACAGGCGCCTGGGGAAGAGGAGCAATACCGGGCCTACTGCCAGGCGCTGCAAGGTCTGGAAGGCCGGCCCCTAGTAGCGCGCACCCTGGATGTGGGCGGCGACAAGGTGGTGCCATGCCTGAGCATGGGAGAAGAGGAAAACCCTTTTTTAGGGCTAAGGGGCATACGCTGGTGTCTGGCTCACCAGGAGGTATTTTTAATCCAGCTGCGGGCGCTGCTGCGGGCTGGGACCCAAGGGGACCTGCGCATTATGCTGCCCATGATTTCCTCTTTGGAGGAACTGCGGGCGGGCCGGGCTCTGCTGCAAGAGGCTGGGGAACAGCTACAGGCCCAGGGAGTTCGCTATGCCCAGAACCTGCCAGTGGGTATTATGATAGAGACTCCGGCAGCAGTGTTTTTGGCGGAGGAGCTGGCCCAGGAGGCGGACTTTTTCAGCATTGGCACCAATGATCTAACAGGATACATAATGGCCTGTGATCGGGGGAACCCGGCTGTTGGACATCTGTGTTCCCCTCTACAGCCAGCCGTGCTGAAAAGCCTGCGGCACGTGATTCAGTGTGGTGTGCGTAGAGGGATTCCGGTGAGCATATGCGGCGAGGCGGCTTCGGATCAGCGGCTGATCCCCCTGCTTATGGCTTTTGGCCTTAGTGGATTTAGCGTACCGGTGGCGTCCGTACTAGCTGTGCGCAGGATGATTTCCCGATGGTCAAGAGAAGAGGCGGAGGCCATAGCGGCAAAGGCGATGAAAATGAATACCGAGGCGGGAATTGCCGAAATTTTGACAAAATAGAGAGAAAAAAAGGACAGCGGCCCAAAGAAAGGGCGCTGTCTTTTTTTATTTTGATAGGGTGGACCACATAAAAGGGCCATAAAAAACGGAAAAATAAATCGCGGGGGCAGCCACGACCTAAAAATCCACCTATCTCTTTTCTAAACTTTTTTATGTTTTTGTTCACTTTTTTGTGGTATCATAAAGCAAATCAAGAGGGGAGGAAACAATTTATGACAAAAAAAGAGAGAGTACGGGCTGTTTTAGAGGGGAAAACCCCTGACCGGGTCCCTGCGGGCTTTTGGTTCCATTATCCTGCCTCCCTAAGCGCTCAGGAGACGGCGGAAGAGCATTTGAAGCTGTTTCATCACACGGACGAGGATATTATGAAGATCATGCAGGATTTCATGTATCCCATCAGCGGCGCGATTACCAAGGAATCTGATTGGTATAACATTAAGTTTGAAGCACCGTCTTCTTCGCCGGCATTCCAAAAAGCGGCAGAGATTATCAAGCGCATTTTAGACGACATGGGCGATGAGGCTTATACAGTGCAGACGATGTTTGGCCCCTTCAAAGCCGCCTCTTTTGCCTTTGGCGACCAGCTGCTGATGGACCATGCCAAGCGCTACCCAAAAGCGGTAGCCGCAGGGATAAAGATTATTGCGGAGATGTGGGTTCAGTGGGCCAACGCCTATATGGACTTGGGAGTGGACGGCATCTACTTCTCGGCCCAGTTCGGCGAACCGGGACGGTTTACAGACGAAGAGTGGGAAATGCTGGTGAAGCCCTCGGATCTGCTGGCGCTTTCCGCTGCGGAAAAGCGGGAGGGCAAATTTAATATCCTACATATTTGCGGTGAACCGGAATATGCTTTTAAGACAGAGCTTTCTCGTTTTGCGGAGTATCCGGGCGCAATGGTAAACTGGTCTGTGAAGGATAATGACTTTAGCTTGGCCAAAGGTAAAGAGCTGTTCAAGCGGCCTATTTTAGGCGGCCTGAACAATAAGGGAAATATCCTAAAAGGCAGCGATGAGGAAATTCGCGCAGAGGTGAAGGCGTCCATTGAGAGTTTCGGTTCTGCCAGCATGATGATTGGAGCAGACTGCACGATTCAGGGCGAGGGCATCAGTTTGGACCGCATTAAGACAGCGGTTGAGGCAGCCCACAGCTTTCCAGTGAAGTAAGGACTTATTCAAATTTCTATACTACTTTAGGCACTAATGCACCAAAATATATATGTTAAGGAGAAAACCATCATGAAAAAACGAATTTTTGCCATGCTTCTTAGCTCTGCGCTTCTTGTTAGTGCGTTGGCAGCCTGCGGCAACGACGCGGGGAGCTCTTCCTCGTCTCAAGCCGACAGCCCCAGTTCCAGCGAAAGCTCTAGCAGTAAAACGGAAGATCCCAGCTCCAGTGAGACCGGCGGCGATGAAAGCACTTCCGGTGAGGCCATTGAGATTGAGTTCTTCCAGCAGCAGGGTGAAGAGGCCATTCAGGCCGGCTACAATGCCATTATCGAGGATTTCCAGAAGGAATATCCCAACATCAAGATCACCCAGAATACCGTGCCGGACTCTCTGAAGGTTTTGGCTTCCCGCATTGCCACCGACGACGTGCCTCCGCTGCTCACCGACTGGCCCACCCAGTCTCAGTTTAAGGAGAAGGTACGCAACGGCTACTACATGGACCTGACCGACCAGGAGTTCTTCAGCCGTGTCAACGAGTCCTATTTGGCCATGGCCCCGGCAGATGACGGCAAGCACTATGCTATGCCCTATGCCCGGAACTACATGACCGTGTTCTACAACATCCAGATGTTCAAGGACAACAACATTGAGATTCCCGAGACTTATGCGGATTTCATCAACGTGTGCAAGACCTTTAAAGAGAAGGGCATCGCCCCCCTGTACCTGCCTCTGAAAGACGGCGTGGGCCACATTTTCCAGGCCACCACAGTGGCGTGGACTCCTCAGGGCGTAGAGGACATGGTAGAGGTGGCCAACGGTAATGGTTCTTTGGTGGGTAATGCCGACTTTGAGAACTATGCCAATAAGATGCTGGAACTGCTGGAGTATGGCAACGAGGACGCTTTCGGTATGAGCGGCACCATGATGCAGGAGGCATTTGCCAACGGCCAGTGCGCCATGATCATAGCTGGTTCTTATGCCCGGGGCAACATCATCCTGGCCAACGGCGACTTTGAGTTCGGCGCTTTCCCCCTGCCTGGCGACACCAAAGAGACCACAAAGGCCCTGACCGGTGTGAATGCCGCCCAGTGCATCTCCGCCTCTGCCAGTGACGCCGAGAAGGACGCTGGCCTGAAGTTCCTGGAGTACATCTCCCGCACCGAGGTGGCCCAGAAGTGGTCCGACCTCTCCGGCGAACCCTCTATTATCAACGGCACTGTGTACAATGACGAAAACTGCATGCCCATGCTGGACTTCATTGACGAGACTGGCCAGGTACACGACTGGATGGCTTCTACCCTGAATAGCAACGTGGTTAACGAGCTGTATAACACCGTGCAGGCTTTCCTGCTGGATAAACAGCCGGTGGACGACTTCCTGAAGAACATGGACACCACTATTGAGACCGCAATGCAGTAAGATTACCCTGTAAAAACGGCTCATTTGAACAGCTGAAGCAAGGGCGGTGATGGTTCCATCGCCGCCCCTGCTTTTTATTTAAGTGTAGTAAGGACAAAAAAGGATGGAAAGAGAAAAGGAGTTTAGGGCGCTAAATGCCAGTGGTAAGGAGCGCTGCCCCTGTGCGGCGCTGGCCAAAGCGGCAGGAGAGATCCTGTGTGAATAAAGTCCACTCCGCATGACCGAATATTCCTCTCCCCCTCTTTAAAACTCTGCTACAGAAAGGAGTCCCCCTATGAAAAAATCTAACAGGGAGTCTTTCGCTGATCGGGCGACAAACATACTGTTCACCCTTCCGGCGCTGCTCCTATACTGTGTGTTCTTCATCTACCCAGTGGCTCTGGGCATTAACTATAGTTTTACGGACTGGAACGGCATTGCCAAAGAGTATGGCTATGTGGGCTTTCAAAACTACATTAACCTGTTCAAAAATGCTTTCTTCTGGCAGTCCATGCAGGTTACCCTGATGTATACCCTGATGCTGGTGGTTGGCGTCATGTTTTTGGCCCTGGTGCTCTCTTTAGCGCTGAATTCCCTAAAGCATTTTCAGACCCTTACAAAGTCCGTGTTTTTTGTGCCCGCCATGATCGGCGGCGTGACCATTGCCCTGATTTTTGACCAGATCTACTACCGTGTGCTGCCTGTTATTGGGCAGAACCTGGGCATTAGCATGTTGTCTCAAAGCCCTCTGGCCACTACGAAGACCGCCTTGATCGCGATTGTGGCGGTGAACATCTGGCAGGCCACGGCCATGCCCACCTTGATCTTTATGGCAGGACTTCAGTCTGTGCCCGGCGACCTGTACGAGTCGGCCATGCTGGACGGAGCCAGCGCCTGGAAACGCTTCCGCTACATTACATTCCCTTACTTAATGCCCACCTTTACCATCAATATGGTGCTGACCATTAAGGCCGGCATTGTCACGTTCGACTATGTTTGGGCACTGACCCAGGGCGGGCCTTCCCGGTCTACAAACGTGATAGGCATTATGATATACAATGACGCGTTTAACAATATGAAGTTCTCTTTGGCCAATGCGGAATCTATGGTGCTGTTTATTATCATTGCGGCCCTCTCCGCTGTACAGATCAAGCTTAACAGCAAAGGAGGCGTGAACGAATGAAAAAGGAAGCCCTTGGCTGGCGCATTGCCCGCGACATTCTCATTGTTCTGGGATTTTTCATGGTGCTGGCGCCCATGTACCTAGTGGTGGTTAATACCTTTAAGTCTTTGGACGAGGCGGGCAAAAGCTTTTTCAGCCTGCCCCAAAGCCTGGACTTTTCCAACTACATGGAACTGTTTACAAAAAACAACTACTGGGCCTATGTACGCAACTCCGCGGTGATCTCCATTGTAGGCATTATTCTGGTGATTATTGTGAACCCGGCGGTGTCCTATGCCATTTCCCGCAACTTCCGTCGGCCCTATTACAAGACTGTGTACTATTTGATCATTATGGGCCTGTTTGTGCCCTTCCAGGTGATCATGCTGCCCCTGACCAAGATTATGACAGACATGAACCTGCTAAGCCCTACGGGTTTGATTATCCTTTATACAGCCCTCAGCCTTTCTAAAGGCGTGTTCATGTTTGTAAACTACATCCGCAGTCTGCCTCTGGAGATTGAAGAAGCGGCCCGCATTGACGGATGCAACACTTTCCAGGTTTATACCAAAGTGGTACTGCCCCTTTTGGGCCCCATGCTGGCCACCCTGGTGGTGATGGACGCTTTGTGGTTCTGGAACGACTTTATGCTGCCCTTACTCTTGTTGAACAAATCTCGGGAGTTCTGGACCCTGCCCCTGTTCCAGTACAACTTTAAGACAGAATATTCCTTTAACTATACCATGGCCTTTACAGCATATTTCATGTCCATGTTCCCCATCATAGCGGTATATTGCTTTGGACAGAAATATATTATTTCCGGCTTGACCGCAGGAGCGGTAAAAAGCTAAAATAAAGAGAGAGGCCGGGGGATTGTTTAGGGCACTTTGGCCGATACGGGCCCTGGGGCTGCAGTCTTTGTGCGCCCGCTGCGCGGAGGGAAGTCTAGGTGGTTTCGGGGGCCCTGCTTACACAGTGGGAGTCTTAGTGGAAGTGGGAGCCGAGGGGCGCTTTTTCTTGCAATCACCCCTCCCCGCAATGCGCTTTCTAGGTGTGAAGGTCGTGGGACGCTGTCCCTCACTTGGCCAGGGTTCTGCCCTGGACTCGCCAGGAGAGCAAGCGCCCCTGGATCCCGTTCTTACTGGCGGTCTAGGGCCCCGCTGTGGTTTCTTAACGTTCCAGTTCCCGCCCGCCTAGCGGCTCGGGGTTAGGGCCTGACTGGCCGACAGCAGAAAAAGTCGGAGTAAAAGTTTCGTCAACCTTTTCAAAGGTTGCAGGGGTGTGTGGGCGAGGGTTGCCGGCCGACTGAGTCGGCAGACGAGACGGGAGTCCCCACGACCTTTACACCAAGGCAAAGGAGGTGCGCGCTTTGAAGCTGCTGATTGTAGAGGACGAAGTGTATTCCCGTAAGTCTCTGGTTAAACAGGTGCAGGCCATGGACGTAGCGGGAACCATGACCATCTTAGAGGCAGCCGACGGGAAAGAGGCCCTGGAGGTGGTGCGGTCTCAGCGGCCGGAGCTGGTGCTTTCTGACATACAGATGCCCTTTATGAACGGTCTGGAGCTGCTGGGAGAGATACGGAGGCTTCTGCCCGCTACCCGGGTGGTGATGATCAGCGGGTTCGCGGACTTCCAGTTTGCCCAGCAGGCGGTGAACCAAGGAGCCATTGGCTACCTGCTGAAACCCGTGAGCGACGAGAGCCTACAGGATTGCTTTTCCCGCTTTTTGGAGGAAAGCCCCAGCCCCGCCGCTGCCCAGGAAAAGCCCAGCGACCCCCTGACCGTCTGCCTGACAGAGGCCATAAACGAAAATAAGCTGGACGACGCCTATGTGGTGCAGCAGTCCTTTTCCCGGATCTTTGTGCCCTTTCGGGTAGTGAGTATCACCTTTCTGCCTGGAGACCGGCGGCTGCCGGAGGGTTTTTTGCAGGGGCTGAGTCAAGTGCTCTCTAAATCGTTGGATGTGGACTTTCGGGTATTGTCCCTGTCGTCTCTACGGTATGAGATTGTATTTAAAGAGAGCGGACACATGGCGGCCATGCTGCGGACCCTGACGGAGTTTCTGAGGGAGCAAGGCCGGCACTGCTGCGGCATCAGCGGACAGCACCGGCGGCTTTCGGATTTTTTGACAGCCCACACCCAGGCCTGCTATGCGGAAAAATACCGGCTGCTGGAGCAGCGGGAGATTTACTCCTTTGACGAGCTGCGCCGGCGGCGAACAGTGCACAAGGCGTCCTTTCCAGGAAAGGACGAGTTTGCCTTTCAGATTCAGCAGGGTAAGGCTGAGGAGGCCTACCGCATTGCCTCGGAACAGCTTTTGCTGATGTACCAGGATCATGCTCTGCAAATAGAGGCCTACGAGACCTTTTTGCTAAAGCTGCAAATGGCTATGGCGGACCATGGCAAAAGCGGCCCCGATTCCTTGGAGCAGCAGTGGTTTCCGGTAACGGCCTATGGAGACTTTTCGGATCTCCTGGAAGACCTGCGGGCACAGATTACAAAGGTCTGTGTGGAAATAGAGAGCAACCGGGCGGGGCTGGAGGGGAGCGTATCGGACCAGGTATTTGAGTACATCCAGCAAAACTACAGCAAAGACTTTTCCCTAAAAGACCTGGCAAAAAAAGTGTTCTTTATGAACCCCAGCTATCTAAGCTACCTGATCCGAAAAAAGACGGGAAAGACCTATACCAGCTATCTAAAAGAAATCCGCATCGCCCACGCCAAAGAGCTGCTGCTGGACAGCCATCTGCCTATTACAGAGGTGGCCACCCTGTGCGGCTATAATGACCCCAGCCAGTTTATTGCCATATTTAAAAAAGAAACGGGCATGACGCCCCGAAGATTCCGGGAACAGTCTGCTGGGGCGGAACCGGGCGGCAAGCCGGATGGAAAATGAATTTTTATAGCGCAGAACCCGGACGCGGGGATTTTGCGGGAAAGGGTAATCATGGAGAGAGAAGCAACGCGGGAATATGTTGACCTGCTGAAACGAGAAATATCCCCTGCCATGGGCTGTACCGAGCCCGCCGCGGCAGCTCTGGCGGCTGCATACGCCGCCCATGCACTGGGGACCAGACCAGAGACCGTAGAGATGAGCGTCAGCGCCTATATCTTCAAAAATGGGATGAACGTAGGGATTCCTGGCACCGGCATGGTGGGTCTGGAGATTGCGGCGGCTTTGGGGGCTATCAGCGCCCAGCCAGAAAAGCAGCTGCTGGTGCTTAACGACCTGTCGGAAGAACAAAAGGAATGGGCCAAGGAGATGGTGGCCAAAAAGCAGGTGCGCATTCAAATCGCCGAGACGGCGGAGAAGGTATATCTGCGGGCTGTCTGTCGGGCTGGAGGCCAGGAGGCAGAGGCTTTGGTGCTGCGTACCCATGTGGGGCTGGCGAAAATCGTCAAAAATGGCGAGACTTTGGTGAATAACGCCCCCAATGAGCCGGAACCCAAGGAACAGCAGGCTGCCGCGCCCCAGGAACCGGAGAACATGAGCCTGGAGAGCATTGTGGACTTTGTGGGCAGTGTGCCCACCGAAGAGCTGCTGTTTCTGCGGGAGGTAATCCGCATTAACCGGACCATTGCGGAAGAGGGCCTAACCCACGACTATGGCTTGAAAGTGGGTAAAAGTATTTTAGAGAGCAGCAAGACTGGCCTGGTCTCTGACGATTTGGCCAACTTTACCGTGGCCTGCACAGCGGCCGCCGCAGACGCGCGGATGTCTGGCTGCGAAAAGCCTGTGATGAGCACAGCGGGCAGCGGCAACCAGGGGCTGACAGCCTCGCTGCCTGTGGCCGTCATTGGATGGAAGCTGGAACTGCCGGAGGAAAAGGTACTACATGCCCTGGCGCTAAGTATTCTGGTGACCATTCATACCAAGCAGTACATAGGCCGTCTCTCGGTGCTGTGCGGCTGTTCCATTGCTGCGGCCATAGGTTCCTGCTGTGGAATCATTTATCTGTTGGACGGTGGGCTGGAGAACATGAAGATTGGCATAAACAGCATGGTGGCAGATATTTCCGGGGTGGTATGCGACGGGGCCAA
>JAAWSH010000037.1 GCA_022801475.1 Acutalibacter sp.
AAGCGTGGACGAGCTGGTGGCCGCCGCCAAAGACGGCACGTTAGAGGAGTGCTGGGGCAGCGGCACCGCGGCGGTGATCTCCCCAGTGGGGGCCCTGCGGTTTGGAGACGAGGTTATGCCCATCTCCGGCGGCGGCATTGGCCCTGTAAGCCAAAAGCTGTACGATACGGTCACGGGCATCCAGACCGGAAAGCTGGCCGATGAATTCGGATGGACGGTGGAAGTAAAATAATGGACGAGAACACCATTTTGCGGGGAATTTTGGACAGCTATCCCTATCCCATTGTCTTTGTGGACAGCACCTTTACCATCCGCTATATGAACCGCTACGCCCAGTACCACTATTACCAGGAGCGGGGCTACCAAGACCTGATTGGCAAAAGCCTGTTCCTCTGCCACGACAAAGAGGGCTCTCGAGAGCGCATCCGGGCGGCCTATGAGAAGATGAAAAGCGACGGCAAAGAGGTCTTTGTAGGGGTAAATCTGCGCAACCAGCGTATTTATATGCAGCCGGTACGCAACCAGGCGGGAGAGCTAATCGGCTTTTTCGAGCGGTTTGAGCTGAACCTGTATATGGAAAAGAAACTGTAATGGAGGGTTCCCCCATGCTAAAAGGACTTTCGGTGATTGAATGCCCCTACTGCTACAACCGCTGGCAAGTGGACCCCACCGCCGTCCCTTATCGCCTAAGCGACCCGGTCAAGAGGTTTTCTCAGCGCCGGGACGTGGACCTATACCGCCTGTGCGGGGTCTATGGCAAAACCGGCGCTCCAGTGGAGACAGTAGAGGTGGACCACCGCAGCCACCCAGACCTGCCCCCCAGCTTTGCCGTGCCCCGGGATTTTTCCGATAAGGTCTGCGGCGCGCTGCTGCGGGGCCGGGCGGTGGCTGTGGCCGGGGGCTACTGCTGCTATGCCCCGGCGGTGGCGGGGGGCATTCAGCGAGCCATTGGTACAGACAAAAAGCTGGGCGTGGTTTGGGTAGACGCCCATGCGGACAACCGCGTTATCGAAACCCTAAACCGCCCCACCCGGTTTGTTGGCTTCCCCCTTTCGGCCCTGGCCGGACAGACTTATCCCCAGTGGCGCACCCAGGGCTGCGGCCTGGCGGAGCCTATCAGCGGCCAAAACGTACTGGTCAGCGACGGCAGGCTGAACGACCCGGACTTTGACGAAAATATGCGGACGGCGGGTATGACGCACCTGGACGCCGCCGCCTTTGACGCACAGGACCGTTGGCGGGCGGCCGTGGAGGAACTGGCGGCCCGGGTAGACGCGCTGTACCTTTCGGTAGACGCGGACATCCTTAGCCCGGAGTATATTCCCGCCTATGAGCAAAATGAGCCCGGGGGCCATGACATTGACACCGTGATGCGGAACATCCGCCTGGTGATGGAAACTGGTAAGGTGCTGGCCTACTCTCTGTTTTGTGTGGATTTCGACCACTACCACCAGGGGGGCGAATGGACGTATTTAAGCGGCATGAAGCTGCTGGCCGCCGGCCTGGAGAGCTGGCGGGAAATGCCGGAGGAACTGCTGCAAAAATAGCAAAAGAGAGCGAACCCTGAGGGCCGCTCTCTTTTTCATTGCAAACCATCCAAGGCCAGCCGGTCCATCTCTTCCCCCTCCAAGGTTTTCCACAGGAAGAGCCCGTCCTCTAAAACCATATAGCCCCGCCAGCTCCCCTCTTTGGGCAGGGCCGCCGAGCCGGGGTTCAGGTACCACCAGCCCCCCGGGGTACGGGTCTTGGCTGGAACATGGGTGTGCCCATGAAGAAGGACCCCTTCTGGGGGCAGGGCCGGGGGGTTCTGCTGATGATAGACATGGCCATGGGTGGCAAAGACCATGTGCCCGGCAGTCTCCAAAAGGCAGTACGGGGCCAGCGCTGGAAAGTCCAGCACCATCTGGTCCACTGGAGCCTCGCAGTTGCCCCCCACGCAGAAGATCCGGGCCGCGCAGTCGTTCAGCAGCCGGGCCACCTCTTTGGGGGCATAGCCAGGGGGCAGGTCATTGCGGGGGCCATGATATAGCAGGTCCCCCAACAGCAGCAGCCGGTGGGCGCCCTCTCGCTGAAAAGCCGAGAGCACCCCCTGGCAGGCGGGCTCGCTGCCGTGAAGGTCTGAAGCGATCAGCCATTTCATAGTAGCATACTCCTTTGCGGTAAATCTTTGCGGTCCTATGGACCTGTTTGAAAATAGCAGAATGCCGGATCTTTGCCCCAGAAAAAATATTGAGGGGACACAGCCCTGTTCAGGAGAAATCCATGGATCCCCCTCTGGTGATGGACGAGGGCTTGACAATAGAGGAAACAAGGTCTTTTTGCCCAGAAGCGGTCCATTGCAAAAAGAAAACCGTGCGCTGCGCGCGGCTCCCCGTCAGCTCTTCCGATTCACGAGGATCTTTGACGGGGAAAGGGGCCAAAAGATCCCCCGGCAACCTGGGCATAAGAGTCCTGCATAGTAAGCGCGCTGGAAAATCGGTCCATACCGGTTTTCCAGCAGAACGGCGCGGGCACCCCCATGCCGCCAGGTTCAAAGAGGAGATACCTCTAGCTATCTCCTCCAAAGGTATCTCCTCTTTTGAACTGCGTTAACTATAACCCGGCACCTTAAGGCAACATCGCACAAAGATTGTGCGCAAGCGAAAGCTGTGCGAAATAGTACGGTTGTACTATGACGGAAAATATGCAAGCAAATCGTGCGCAAAGCCCACGAGCATGTTTGCACGAGCAGGTCTGCTCGTGCGGTCTTTGTGCGGTGCTGCCTTAAGTATACCGGAAAAAACCACGGGCCGCAAGAGGAAATTTACCCCGCGAATGGGGTTTGGGGCTTGACGTGGGGCGAAAAATCGGTTATAATAAATGCCGTTGGTTATGCTATTCTTTTTTGCTGGATTAGCTCATTCGGTAGAGCACATCACTCGTAATGATGAGGTGGTCGGTTCGATTCCGACATCCAGCTCCAAGAGAACCCCTAGAAGTTACTGGACTTCTAGGGGTTATCCTTTTTTATCACACTATCTGGCCCCAAGCCACAAAGATATACAAAAGGACATACGCTCTCAAAATATCGAATACTTTACCACAAAGAAAAGGCCGGGGATTTGCTCCCGGTCTTTTGCTTTTATTCCCCATTTCCCGCCGCTTCCAGAGTCTGCCGGAAAATATCCCCCGCCCGCCTGACGCTCTCCTCATCCGCATGGGGGTACATTCTCAAGGTTGTGGACTTGTCCGCGTGGCCCAGTTTTTCACTCACCGAGGCCCCGTCTGCTCCGTTAGTGATGGCTACATTGGCAAGCGGTGGCCCAGCCGCGCCGCTATAAACGCCGCAGCCCCGGCATGGCGGTCAACTCCAGAGCCAGCTGATTGGGTGGGGCCCGCGCCTCTGGCACCGGCGGGGCCGGGCTGGGACCGGTCATTGCCAAGGAGACCGTTACCCCGCGCGGGGGTAGGCGGAATGCAAAGATGAAGCCGTACTGTTTACGGCCCCCCTGGCCGCCCATCTTAGGATTATCTTAGGAAAGTCCCAACCTTAAGTTAAAGAACCCAGCGCTTTTATGTGGTATGATGTCAGTAACGCATTTGAGAACCGGCAGCTGCCAATGCTGAAACAGGCGGCAGAGCTGCCGGCTCAACAAAGAAGATTGCTTCGAAGCATTGCTTCTTTGAACTGCGTGAACAATACGTACCAGTGGGAACGCGAATTTTTTTACTTAGGAGGAATGACTTATGACAGAGAAAACCATGGAGCGCAGGCGGAGGTACCAGCAGCGGCATAGGAGGAACACCATCGCCACTTGGACCGTAGGCGCGGTTTGCGCGGCTATGCTGGTGTTTTTGGCGGCAATGGGGTGCATGGACTATGTGAAAAAGCTCCCGCCCCCGGAGAGCTCCGGCCTGCCCGGATTGGCTTTAGGAGAACCCAAACAGGAGACGCCCGTCCAGGATAATCCAATCAGCCAGCCCCAAGAGCCAACGGTCTACGAGGACGGCACAGACTGGAACCTGCGGCTGGTGAACCGCTGGAATGCTGTCCCAGCGGGGTACAGTGTGAACCTCCAGGAACTGCCCGGCGGAGAACAGGTGGACGAGCGTATCTATGAGCCCTTAATGGAAATGCTGGAGGCCGCCAGAGAGGGCAACTGGGACGAAGTGCCCCGGGTGATCTCCGGCTACCGCACCCAGGAGGTGCAGCAGGGACTTTACGATGCCGAGGTGAACAAATACAAGTCCCAGGGGTATTCAGAGGAGGACGCAAAGGCCGAGGCTGGCAAGTGGGTGGCTGTCCCCGGCACCAGCGAGCACCAGCTGGGATTGGCCATAGACGTGGAGGGAGCCACCTACGACGTGTTCCTCTGGCTGCAAGAGAACAGCTACAAGTACGGGTTCATTTTCCGGTATCCCGGCAGCAAAACGGACATTACCGGCACAGTGGAGGAGGTGTGGCACTACCGCTATGTGGGGGTGGAGGCCGCCACGCAGATGTATGAACAGGGGCTTTGCCTGGAGGAATATGTGGAAATGAAAGGCGGGGAAGAATCATGACCATGGAAAACCGCAGAGATAGAATGACAAAAAAACACGCGGAACACAAGGAGCCTGCGCGCTTGAAAACAGAGTGGGTGGTAATAATGGCTGGCTTCTTGGGTCTAACGGCATGGCTAAGCGCTGTGCTGCTGCCGTGGGCGGGGCATAGGTTTTCCACCAGTCTGGAGCCATCCCCGGCCTTTATGGAAGCACAGGAGGTGCCAGGCTGGAACCTGATCCTGGTGAACCCCTGGAACAGCCTGCCCGAGAGCTATCAGGTGCCGCTGCTGGATTTGGGCAGTGGGGAAAAGATAGACCGCCGCTGTTACGGGGCGCTTCAGGATATGCTGGACGGCTGCCGGGCCGCTGGGATGGAACCGCTTATCTGTTCCGCGTACCGCAGCCAGGAGACCCAGGAACAGCTATTTGCGGATCAGGTGGAGCAGTGGACATCCCAGGGATATTCTTTGGAAGAGGCCAAGGCCGAGGCGGGAAAAGTGGTGGCTGTTCCCGGAACCAGCGAACACCAGCTAGGCTTGGCAGTAGATATTGTAGACATCACAAACCAGATGCTGAACGAAAGCCAGGAGGACACGCCCGTGCAGCAGTGGCTTATGGAAAACAGCTGGAAATACGGCTTTATTCTGCGGTATCCCAACGGGAAGAGCGACGCGACAGGAATCATATATGAGCCTTGGCACTACCGCTATGTGGGGGTGGAAGCCGCCACGCAGATGTATGAACAAGGGCTATGCCTGGAGGAATATTTGGAAACCAGGGAGGTTCTGCCATGAAAGAAAAGTTAAACATCGCCGTGCTGTTCGGCGGCTGTTCGCCGGAATATGAGGTGTCCCTGCAATCGGCCGCGGCGGTGATCCGGCATATGGACAGGGAGCGGTTTTTACCCGTCCCCATGGGCATCACCCGGCAGGGGGACTGGTACTGCTTTGGCGGGAGCATAGAGGAAATCGCTGCGGATACCTGGCACTTGGGGGAGACCCGCTTCCCGGTGGCAATCTCCCCGGACCGCACAAAGCCCACCCTATATCAATGTGCCGGAAACCATATCACCGAACTCCACGTGGACGCCGCCTTTCCCGTGCTCCACGGAAAAAACGGCGAGGACGGCACAGTGCAGGGGCTGTTTGAACTAATGGGCATCCCGGTGGTGGGCTGCGGGACGCTGGCCTCGGCTTTGTGCATGGATAAATACCGGGCCCACCAGATCGTCCAGGCGGCGGGGATAGAAGCGCCCCGCGCTCTGGTGCTGGAGAGAGACGCGGGAATGGAATCCGCCCATGCCCTGGCAGAACAGCTTGGCTACCCACTGTTTGTCAAGCCTGTAAGGGCCGGATCGTCCTTTGGCATTACAAAGGTGGCAGACAGGAAAAGCCTGCCCGCCGCCGTGGCCCGCGCCGGCCAGTATGACAGGGAGATTATCCTGGAAGAGGCCATTCCCGGCTTCGAGGTGGGCTGCGCCGTTATGGGAAACGACAGTCTCACTGTGGGCGAGGTGGACGAGATCGAGCTGGCAGAGGGCTTTTTCGACTACACGGAAAAGTACACGCTGAAAACCTCCGCCATCCACACCCCGGCCCGCATCCCTGCCGCCACGGCCCGGCGCGTCAAAGACACGGCCCAAACCATTTATCGTGCCCTGGGGTGCGGAGGATTTGCCAGGGTGGATATGTTCCTGACCCCCGAGGGAAAAATCGTGTTCAACGAGGTAAACACCATTCCCGGCTTCACGGAACACAGCCGGTTTCCCGGTATGATGAAAGCAGCCGGGCTGGAGTTGGGGCTGGTTGTCTCCCAGGTGATTGGATTGGCGGTGGAAAAATGAACCGTCTGATTTTAGTGAACCGCCAGTACCCCTACACCATTCACGTCCGGCGGGACCTGGCCCCTGTTCTCCCCGCTTTCCCCCACATCCTTCTGGAGCGGGAGGCCGCTCATGCCCTTTCACGGCTCATGGAGGAACTGGATGGTTGGGCGCACATTGTTCCAGTAAGCGGCTGGCGCTCCTTTGCCCAGCAGCAGAGGATCTACCTGGATTCCCTCCGGGACAACGGGCGGGAATTCACAAAGCAGTTCGTGGCCCTGCCCGGCCACAGCGAACACCAGACCGGCCTTGCCATTGACCTGGGCCTACGGGGAGAGAATGTAGATTTCATCCGCCCCAACTTCCCCTATGAGGGCATCTGCCAGCGGTTCCGGGAACTGGCCCCGGCCTATGGCTTTATTGAGCGCTACCCGGCGGGGAAAGAGCGCGTCACCGGCATTTCCCACGAGCCCTGGCACTTCCGCTATGTGGGCATACCCCACGGGGAGCACATCACCCGGCAGGGGCTTTGCCTGGAGGAATACCTGGCATGAGTACACGGGAAAAGCTGGCCGCTTGGTCAAAGGGAGACTATATGGAAATGTATTGGGCGATGTTTTGGCGGCGGGAGCGGTGCCAGGGCAAAATCTGGCGGGATACCCTGACCTTTCTCCTGAACCGGATGGCCCGCCGCCACGGGGGCTACATTGGCAGCGGGGCCAAGTTCTGGGATGAGCCCCTGCTGCCCCACGGGCTGCACGGGGTGTATATCTCCCGGTACGCAAAAATCGGCGCGGGCTGCTGCATCTACCACAACGTCACCATTGGCGAGGTGGACGGCAAAGCGCCGGAAATCGGCGAACACTGCCTGATCGGGGCCGGGGCCGTGCTGGTGGGCGGTATTAAAATTGGAGACTATGTGAAAATAGGCGCGGGCGCGGTGGTCCATACCGATATTCCCAGCCACGCCACGGTGGTGGCCCAGCCCGCCCGAGTGATTGTAAGGGAGGACAAACGATGATGGAGAAAAGCCGGGCCTGGATCGAAATGGACCGCGCCGCCCTGCGCCACAATGTGGAAGCCCTGCAAAAGCGCCTGCCACCGGGCTGCGCCTTAATGCCAGCGGTAAAGGCAAACGCCTATGGGCATGGGGCTGTGTCCATCGCCAGGGAGTGTCAAACAATGGGCGTGGACGCTTTTTGCGCAGCCACGGTGGAGGAGGGCGTCGAGCTGCGGGAAAACGGCATACGCGGCACAATTTTAGTACTGGGCTGGACAGACCCACGGGCGGCTGTGCAGCTGCATGAGCACAAGCTGACCCAGACAGTGGTGGGCCTTGCCTATGCCCAAGAGCTGGACCGGCTGGGAAAGCCCATCCAGGTACACGTCAAAATTGACACCGGGATGCACCGGCTGGGCCTGCACTGGGAGGACCTGGAGGGGATGGCGGGCATCTTTTCCCGCGAAAACCTGCGGGTCACCGGGGCCTTCACCCACATCTGCGCGGACAGCATGGCAAAGGAGCAGGGGCGGCGGTTTTACCGGGCTGTGGCGGGGCTGAAGGGACATGGATATAACATCCCCAAGATCCATCTGCTGGCAAGCCAGGGGCTTATCAACCACCCGGAACTAGGCGGGAACTACGCCCGTGTCGGACTGGCCCTGTACGGCGTTGGCGCCCCGGAATTGCGGCCTGTCCTCTCCCTAAAAGCCAGGGTGGCACAGGTTCGGGAACTGCCTGCCGGGGAGGGCACAGGGTATGAATTGCGGTTTACCTCCCAGCGGCCCAGCCGGATCGCCGTGCTCGCCATCGGCTATGGGGACGGCCTGCCCCGCTCCCTCTCCTGCGGCGCGGGGCGCGTGCTGCTCCACGGCAAAAGAGCGCCCATTGCCGGGCTGATCTGCATGGACCAGACGCTGGTGGACGTGACGGGCCTTCCCCATGTGTCGCCGGGCGACACGGCTGTGTTGATTGGGAAAAGCGGCGGGTCAGAAATCACCGCCGCCGAGATGGCGGAACAAGCGGGGACGATCCCTAATGAGATTTTCAGCCGGTTGGGCAGGCGGCTGGGGCGTCATCTGTGTTAAACCATCTTTGCAGAAAGCAGCAAACCAACCCAAAGAGAGGCTATCCGCCTCCCTTTGGCTTTGCCAAAACCTCTACCGCGTTGCGCACCTCTTCCTGGGTCTGTTCCGTATCTAGATAGGCCGAGCTGTAAAGTATAATGCCGTTACACGCCGCCTCCCGCGCCGCTGTGATCTGCTGGCCAATCACCTGCCCTCCGGCCCAATCCTCCTCCCCCGCTCCAGCCTTGTAAAGGGCAAGGCCTACATACAGCCGAGCGTTTGGGTGCCTGTAAAGCTTGGACCATTCCTCCAGCGCCTGGGTATAGTCCAATCCCTCGTTTTCAAAGCTATAGTAGATTTGCGGGCATACATAATCCGCATAGCCTGAGGTGGCGCACCAGGCTTCCACGTCTGCTCCCATCTCATGGTCATTGGCAATGTTCCCCTGGGGCGACACGCCAAAGGCCACATCCTCTCTCACTGCTTTTACCTTTTCATATACCAGGGCCATCATAGCGTTAATATTCGCGCTCCGCCATTCTTCCAGTTCCAAAGGGGTCTGCACAGTCTCTACATGAAGCTGATAGGCCTCTTCATCCAGGCCAGCGTCTTGGGCCGGGTAAAAATAGTCGTCAAAATGGATTCCGTCTACTGGATAATTCTCCACAATTTCTGCCGCTCCGTCCGCGATCAGGCTCCGTATATAGGGGTAAGCGGGGTTGAGATAAACGCCGCCCTCCCACTCCATAAAGTAGAATGGATATTCTTCCCCCAGGACCGTATAGGGGTTGTCCTGGGCCAGCTCCCCAGGCGTCTCAGCTGTGCGCACCCGCAGGGGGTTAATCCACGCGTGAAACTCCAGCCCCAGCCCATGGGTGTACTCCACCATAAACTTCAGGGGGTCATAGCCCGGGTCCTGGCCCTGTTTGCCGGTAAGAAGGTGGGACCAGGGGTATTGCTTAGAGGGGTAAAGGGCGTCGCAAAAGGGGCGCACGTGAACGAATAGCGCTGTTAAGCCTTTTTCCTTTGCACTATCGGCAATTCCTTTGAAATTCGCCTCAAACTCTTCCTGGCTCCCTCCGCTTAGAGACATATATGGGACCCAGACCCCGGCCATTTGGGTGTTTTTCGAAGTGGGCTGGGGTACAGGAGATGGTGTAAAGGTAGGCGAGGCCGGGCTGTGTAAAGGCGGTTCCCTGTTCAGTGCCTGTTGGCTTTGCAGCAGCCAGACCACCCCCACCGAGCAGGCCAAGAGCAGCCAGGCCAAGAGATACCCTGTCTTTTTTCCAAAAAAATGGCGCATTCTTCCACATCCTTTCGCTTTTCACCAGGGCAGATGTCCAATTGACAACTACCCCAAAAACGAGTATAATTTTTCTATTCATATCTATGCCCCTCTCACACCAATCATGACCGAAAGGATGTGCCCCATGAAGTACCGCTTCCTTTTAATGGACGCTGACTACACGCTTTTAGACTTTCCCCAGGATATGCGCCTGGCATTTCAGTCCACCTATTCCGCCTGTTTTTCTGGCCAAGCACCTTACAGCCAGCGCTTTTTGGAATGCTATAATGCTTGCAACAACCGCGCCTGGGAGCGCTTTGAGCGGGGCGAA
>JAAWSH010000038.1 GCA_022801475.1 Acutalibacter sp.
AACTGGGCCTGCGGGCCGGCCTGAAGGTTGAGGAGAGTGCCGCTCTGATCTGCAAGCGGCTGGCCCAGGTAAAAGCCGCCGTGCTGGGCGGTGTTTACGCCGAGGCGAAGGGCTTTCTCTTTGTCACCTTACAGAAAAAGACGGATACCCAGCAGCATACAAGCTACCCGAGCAAGTTGGGAGGCACGGTTTATATGGAGGCAGGTGCTTTTATTGAGATCACCTATAGAGGGCCACGGCCTCCTCCAAAGCGGCAGGCCTTGGAAAGTCAGGGCCAACAGGGTCATATCATCGGCCTGGGGAGCGCTGCCCGCCGGAGACGCCCCCTGCCCCCGGGGGATCAAAGTCTGCATACCCACGGCTATAGGTTTGGCTCATTCACATGGCTGGGGCCTCCATGGTAGGAAGCCCCACGTGTTTATTTCTTCCCAACAGTAAATTCCTTTGTAAAAGTTCAAATTAGCTTCTGCCCAAGGGCCCAGGAACAATCCCATATTTATTATAGCATACCCGGCGGGCTTTTTCCACATTCCCGGCAAAATACCCGGGCCGCGCCAGCCCATGTCTTTTCCGGCAAAATGTCTTTCTTAGGTTGACAAACAACGCCCGGCTGTGTTAACATAACATAAAATAGAAAAATGCGCAGAATTTTTTTCGGAAAGGGACGAAACAATGGGCGACGTATTTATAGAACGGATGGTAAAGAAAAAGTTTGAGACAAAGGATATTCTGGTGGTCTTTGGGGTGGTGGCGGCCATTTTCGTGCTCACCTTCGCGGGCTTTTTTGTGGGATTTTTGGTGCTGGGCCTGCCCATGATCGCCATGCTGGTGGTGGCTGGCTCGGTGTACGGCGGGTACAAGTTAATCTCCATGCGAATCCTGGAATACGAATACAGCCTGACCAATGGGTTTGTGACAGTTGATAAAATTATGAACCGCTCCACCCGCAAACGGATGACTTCCTTTGAATGCGATTCCTGCGAGGACCTGGGCAAGTACGCGGAGGCCGAGGTGCGGCTGCGGACCCGGTCCTTTGATACCCGGGTGTTTGCCACAGGGACCACCGGGAACCCGGAATCTTGGTACATGATTGTGCGCAGCGGCAAGACCGGCAAAACCCTGGTGGTGTTCGACCCGGACGAGGATTTGCAGGAGGCTATTAAGAAGTATATCCCCCGGCAGCTGAAGTTCGAGAAGTTTGGCAGAAACTAGGGCCTGTTTAAAAACCGGAGAAACGCGGGATTTTTGGCCAGGAACCAGGATACAAAGAAAAGCCCCAAGAAAGGCTTGCCGCCTTTCAAGGATTTTGGGCATTGAAAGCGTTGTTTCTGATCAAAACAGATTCTGGGGATTGTTTGAAACTAGAGGCAATAAGACGTCGTTTATAGTAAACACACTTGAAAATCGGTATGTACCGCTTTTGAACTGTTTTAACTATAAAAGCCCAGTGGGCATAAAGAATCACAAAGAAAAAGAGCCTTTTCCCGTATCCCGGGACCAGGCTCTCTTTTTATGCTGGTATGGGTTCGGCTAACGGGGCAGCAGCTGGTTATAGATGCTCTCTACCCGGCCGCCCTTTAGGTAAACCCTGGGCACCCGTTTCGATACCGCGCAGACTACCTCGTAGTTAACCGTGCCCTCCCAGGCCGCCACCTCTTCCGCGCGAATCTCCTCTGTGCCATCCCGGCCAATCAGTGTTACCCGCTGGCCAATCTCCACCCGGTCCAGCCCGGTGACGTCGGCCATAAGCTGGTCCATGCAGATGCGCCCCAGCACAGGGCAGCGCTGGCCCTGAATTAACACCTGGGCGCCCCGTTCCGAGAGAACGCGGGCGTAGCCGTCCGCGTAGCCCACCGGGACGGTGGCCACCCGCAGCTCCTTAGAGGCTGTAAACTTTCTCCCATAGCTAACCGTTGCCCCGGGCTGCACGGTCTTTACATGGGACACCACAGACCGCAGGGAGAGCACGGGCCGCAGGTCTGGCTGGGCCCGCATCTGGTCCGAAGGGGCCATGCCATACAGCACCAGTCCGGCCCGCACCATGTCCAGGTGGGAGAGGGGGTAGTCGAACACAGCGGCGGAGTTTGCACAGTGCCGCACCTGAAACCGGATCCCCCGGCTGGTTAGGGCCTCGCTCATCTCCTTAAAGCACCCAAACTGCCGCATGGTAAAGGCGTCCCCCGCGGCCCCCTCGTCGGAAACAGCGAAATGGCTAAACACGCCCTCTGGCTCCAGGCCGGGCAGGGTGCAGGCGGCTAATACCTCCGCAATGGTGGGCTCATCCCGGCTGATGTCCTGGAAATAGAAGCCCAGGCGGCTCATGCCCGTGTCTATTTTAGCGTGAATCTTCACCCGCACCCCCTGGCCCCCGGCATAGCGGGAGAGCTGCTGGGCGTATTGGGCAGAATAGACGCACTGGGAAATGTTTTCCCGGGCCAGGGTGGCGGCCTCTTCCGGCGGGGTAAAGCCCAGCACAAGAATGGGTTTCTCCAGGCCCTCTTGGCGCAGCTGAAGGGCCTCCTCCAGGTTGGAGACAGCAAACCACCCGGCCCCCAGTGCCTCCAGCTCCTGGGCCACCCGCAGGGCCCCGTGGCCGTAGGCATCCGCTTTTACCACGCAGCACACCTGGGCCTTTGGGCTGGTGGCGGCGCGGACCTGCTGAAAATTATGTTTTAAGGCGTCCAGGTCGATCTCGGCCCAGGTCCTTCGCAGTATTTCTTCCATAGGGGCTCATTCCTTTCTAAAGGGAAATTCAGACTTCGGCCTCGCCATCATTCTATTCTAGGGCCGGCCTGAAAGAGAAGGGGATTTTTTTTAGTGTTTCCTGCCCATTATACCACGCTGGGGGGGCTTTGGCAAGAAGGGTGTGGACACGGGGAATGTCCAAAGACATTACTTTACACGCAAGTTTTCCGGGGCGGAACAAAAAAGCTTTTTGGACTCTGGCTTTGCCAACTCTACGCCACTGGGCGGCCATTCATTATTTTGTAACAAATTTCGCCAATAAATACTTTGAGATAGACACGCCCATGCTCTTAGAGCCATTTCCCCCTTGCGCATTTTTCAAATCTCTGTTATAATTTTTAGAGATTTTCGTCAATCCCACACAAAAAGGAGCTCTTTTTATGGAGAAATATCTTGACAAATCCCTCTCTTTTGAGGAGCGGGCCCAAGACCTCTGCGCCCGCATGACCCTGGATGAAAAGGCCAGCCAGCTCTCTTATACCAGCGCCCCGGTGCCCCGGCTGGGCATTCCCGCCTACAACTGGTGGAACGAAGCCCTGCATGGAGTGGCCAGGGGCGGCGTAGCCACTGTGTTCCCCCAGGCCATCGGGCTGGCCGCTATGTTCGACGCCCCCCAGCTGCACCAGGTAGGAGAGGTTATCGCCACCGAGGGCCGCGCCAAGTTCAACGCCTATACCGCGGAGGATGACCGGGACATCTACAAGGGCCTGACCTTCTGGAGCCCGAATATCAACATCTTCCGGGACCCACGCTGGGGCCGGGGCCACGAGACCTACGGCGAGGACCCCTATCTCACCGGCCGGCTGGGGGTTGCCTTTGTCACCGGGGTGCAGGGGGACGGCCCCTACCTAAAGGCCGCTGCCTGCGCCAAGCATTTTGCTGTGCACAGCGGTCCCGAAGCCCTGCGCCACGAGTTTGACGCAAACGTCTCTCCCAAAGATTTGTGGGAAACCTACCTGCCCGCCTTTGAAATGTGCGTCAAGGAAGGCCACGTGGAGGCTGTGATGGGCGCCTATAACCGCACCAACGGCGAACCCACCTGTGCCCACACTGTGCTGATGGAGGAGATTTTGCGGGGCCAGTGGGGCTTTGGCGGCCACTATGTCTCCGACTGCTGGGCCCTTAACGACTTCCACCGCTCCCACAAGATTACCGCCACCATGGAGGAATCTGCCAAGCTGGCCCTGGAAAAGGGCTGCGACCTAAACTGCGGCGTGGTCTACGCCCATATTTTAGCTGGGGTGGAGCAGGGCCTCATCGACGAAGCCCTGGTGGACCGGGCAGCGGTGCGGGTGCTGGCCACCCGGCTAAAGCTTGGCCTGTTTGACGAAATTCCAGAGTTCGACTCCATCCCCTTTGAGATGAACGATTGCCCCGCCCATCGGGAGATCAACCGGGAGACTGCCCGGAAGTCTATGGTGCTGTTGAAAAACAACGGCGTGCTGCCCCTGGACAAAACAAAGCTGAAAACCATTGCCGTCATTGGCCCCAACGCCGACGACCGCACGATGCTGCCCGGCAACTACCACGGCACCGCCTCGGAGTACATTACGCCCCTGGAGGGCATTCGCCGCATGGTGGGCGAGGACGTACGCATCCTCTGTGCCCAGGGCTGTCATAAGTGGAAGGACACAGTAGAAAATCTGGCCCAGCGGGACGACCGGGTCAGCGAGGCGGTCATCGCCGCCAAACACAGCGACGTGGCTATTGTGGTGCTGGGCCTGGACGAGACCATGGAGGGCGAAGAAGGGGATGCGGGCAACGCCTACGGCTCCGGCGACCGGGACAGCCTCTCCCTGCCCGGGCGGCAGCAGGCCCTGCTAGAGGCAGTAAAAGCCACGGGCACGCCCACTGTGGTGGTGCTTTGTGCAGGCAGCGCGGTAGAGCTCTGTTGGGCGGACGAACACGCCGACGCTATTCTGGATGCCTGGTACCCAGGCGGACAGGGGGGCCTGGCTGTGGCCGAAGTGCTGTTTGGTGCATATAACCCGGCGGGCCGCTTGCCGGTAACCTTCTACCGTTCCACCCAGGAGCTGCCGGAGTTTACAGACTACAGCATGAAGGGCCGCACCTACCGCTATATGGAGCAGGAGGCCCTGTACCCCTTTGGCTTTGGGCTTAGCTACAGCCGCTTTGCCTACTCGAATCTCCAGCTTAGTAATACCGCCGTTGCCGCAGGAGAGCCGGTCCGCCTGACTGTTACCGTAACAAATACCAGCGCCCTGGACGGCGACGAGGTAACACAGTGCTATATTCGAGATGAAGAGGCCAGCACTGTCCGGCCCATGTGGAGTCTGTGCGGTTTCCAGCGTTTTCGTCTGAAGGCTGGGGAAAGCCGGGACATTACCATGGAGATACGCCCTGATAGCATGCGCCTGGTACAGGAG
Source organism: Acutalibacter sp. (assembly GCA_022801475.1). Taxonomy (GTDB): domain Bacteria; phylum Bacillota; class Clostridia; order Oscillospirales; family Acutalibacteraceae; genus Acutalibacter. Next base: position 5,133 of record JAAWSH010000038.1, read on the forward strand.
GACGGCAGCCGGGTCATTGAGCCAGGCCGGTTCGCGCTGTTCGTGGGCGGAAGCCAGCCGGACAAACGCAGCGTAAAACTGCTGGGTCAGGCTCCTCTGGAGGCTTCCTTTGAGGTAAAATGATTCCTTAACGCAGCTCAAAAGAGACATCATGCTTCTTTATAAATCCTTGGCAAAACCCTTTGCCTGAAAATGGCGCATATTGTCAGTTTTCAAGTGTGTTTACTGTAAAACCCAAAATACAAAAGCAGAGCGGTGGTCCATGAGTTTACGCACTCTTGGACCACCGCTCTGCTCTTTTTCCACTATTCCTTCCCCCAGGCCGCGATCACCGCGTTCATTACCGCGCCCCGCAGGCCACCCTGCTCCAATTTTCGCACGCCTCGTATGGTGCTGCCTCCAGGCGAACACACCGCGTCCTTCAGCGCTCCCGGATTTCCGCCCTTTTCCAGGGCCAGGGCCGCAGCCCCCGCCGTCATTTCAGCAGCCAGGCGTATGGCCAGATCTCGGGGCAATCCGCAGTAGACCCCGCCATCGGCCGCTGCCTCTAAGAACAGGTCCACAAAGGCCGGTCCACAGCCAGCCACCACCCCCGCCGCATCCATCTGGCCCTCGGGAATCTCCACCAGGCTCCCGGACCCGGCCAGCAGCGTGGCCAGCAGTTCGCTGGTCTCTTGGTTTGCCCCCTGTCCACAGGTGTACAGGGTTATCCCCCGGCCAATGGCCACTGGGGTATTGGGGAGAATCCGGATGATGGGGCACCCGGGAGCCAGCTCCTCCAGCTGGGTCAAAGGCACCCCCGCCGCCATAGAGATCAGCACTGGCGGCTCTTCTCTTTTACGAAGGACAGCCCCCAGCTCCTCCAGTACCTCTGGGATGATATGAGGCTTTACCCCCAGGAACAGCACCCCGCACCGGCGGGCTGCCTCCTGGTTGGTCACAGCCTCTCCACCCAACTCCTGGGCCAAGGCCTGGGCTTTTTCCGGCCTTCGGTTAGAGATAAGCAGCCCTGCCCCCGGCAGCTGCCTGCGCACTGCCCGGGCCAGGGCTCCGCCCATATTGCCCGCGCCAATGAAGCCAATGATTGGATTTGTCATGAAAAGCGCCTCCTTTATTCCCGCACCTGCCCTGTGCCATACACCACGTATTTCCAGGTGGTCAGCTCTTCCAGGCCCATGGGGCCCCGGGCATGGAGCTTTTGGGTGGAAATGCCGATTTCTGCCCCCAGGCCGAACTCTCCCCCGTCGGTAAAGCGGGTGGAGGCGTTCACATACACCGCCGCCGCGTCTATCCGGTCCAGAAACGCCTGGGCGGTAAAGTAGTTGCTGGTTACAATGCACTCCGAATGCCCGCTGCTATGGGTATTGATGAAGTCCATGGCCTCTTGGGCGCTATCTACCAATCGTACGGCCAGGATATAGTCGCCGTACTCTGCGTCCCAGTCCTCTTCTTTTGCGGCTATCCCCCGGTCCTTTATCAGCGCCAAGGCCCTGGGGCCGCAGCGCAGCTCCACTTGCTCTTGGTCCAATAGAGGAACAGCCTTAGCAAAAAACGCCTCCGCCACGTCCCGGTGCACCAGCACGCATTCAGCGGCGTTGCACACCGAGGGCCGGGAGCACTTGGCGTTATAGAGGATACGGGCCCCCACGTCCAGATCCGCGTCCTTGTCAATGTACACATGGCACACGCCCTCGCCGGTGCGGATCACCGGCACAGTGGCCTCTTTGGCCACAGCCCGAATCAGCCCCGCGCCGCCCCGGGGAATCAGCACGTCCACATACTGGTCTAGATGCATCAGCTTTTGGGCGCTCTCCCGGCCGGTATCCTGCACCAGAGCCACACAGGCGGCGGGCAGGCCGGCCTCTTTTAGGGCCTCCCGCATAATCTCCACAGCCGCCCGGTTAGACCGGATAGCCTCTTTTCCGCCCCGCAGAATACAGGCATTGCCGGACTTTAGGCACAGGGCGGCGGCGTCCACAGTCACATTGGGCCTGGCCTCGTAGATGATGGCCGCCACCCCCAGGGGCACCCGCCTGCGGCCAATGATCAGCCCATTGGGCCGGGTCTCCATGCGGTCCACCCGGCCAACGGGGTCCGGCAGAGCGACTACCTGCTCTATTCCAGCTACAATACTGTCAACGCGCTGGGGCGTCAGGGCCAGCCGGTCCAAAAGGGCAGGCCGCGTTCCCGCCTCCCTGGCGGCAGCCAGGTCCTCCTGGTTGGCGGCCAGCCACTCATCCTGTCGGCGGGAGAGAGCCCGGGCCATGGCGGCCAGGGCCTGGTTTTTCAGTCCGGTACGGGCGGCGGCCAGCTCATAAGCGGCCGCTTTGGCCTGTGCGCCCTGTTCAACGATGCTTTGCATACTGGGACCTCGCTTTCTCTGTGGTTGAAGGAAGGAAAGGACCGCTCCGCTTGCTCTAAACTATAAACCGCGTGCCCACTTCTTTTCCTTCTACGATCTCGTACAAGCTCTCGGGCCGGGCCCCATTGGTAATTACCATCTCTACCCCGGCCTCCCTAGCGGTTTTTGCCGCCGAAAGCTTGGTGGCCATGCCTCCCGTGCCCCGGGCGCTGCCCGCGCCGCCGCCCATCTTCAAGATTTCCGGGGTCAGCGCCTCCACCCGGCGCAGCAGCTTTGCCTCCGGGCACACCCTGGGGTCCGCGTCGTACAGGCCGTCAATGTCGCTAAGCAGGACCAGCAGCTGGGCTCCGCAAAGCCCCGCCACAATGGCCGAAAGGGTATCGTTATCTCCCAACACCTTGTGGGCCCCGGTCTCGATCTCGTCCGCGGAAACCGAGTCGTTCTCGTTCACCACGGGAATCACCCCCAACTCCAGCAAAGCCGAAAAGGTTCCCCGCAGGTGCTGGGCCCGCACGGGGTCTGCCACGTCTCCGCCGGTCAGCAGAATCTGGGCCATAGAGCGGTTGTACTCGGAAAAAAGCTTGTCATAAAGGTGCATCATCCGGCACTGGCCCACAGCGGCGGCGGCCTGCTTCATCCGCAGCTCCCGGGGCCGCTCCAAAAGTCCCATACGGGCCGTGCCCACGGCGATGGCCCCGGAGGTCACCAAAATCACCTGCCGCCCCTGGCCGCTGAGGTCCGCCAGCACCCGCACCAGGCGTTCCATGCTGCGCAGGTCCAGGCTGCCGGAGGGGTGGGTCAGGGTGGAAGTACCCACCTTTACCACCATACGAGAATATTCCATCAGCTCTTTTTACCCCCTAAACTTCGTCTCCCGGTACAGGAACACCCGGCCCTTTTTGTACAGATACCGCAGTTTGGTGAGCTTTTGGGCCTCGGCGTAGCATTTTTCAATCTCCCCCACATAGGCCATGGGGTTCTTCTCGAACTTTTCCAGCCGCTTGCGGTATTTCTTAAACTGCCAGCAGTAGATCATCTTGTACCACATCTGGCTCTCCTGGGTGGTGTTCTGCTTCCAATAGGCCCCAAACTGGTCGTCCATAGGGGCGTACATGATCTTTTCCAGCTCTTCCTGGGTATAATAGCCCTGGTCAATGGCCATGTCCACAATGTCCGTTCCAGGCAGGAAGTTCAGCCCGTGCAGCTGAAGCTCATACTTGCCGGGCAAGCGCTTAACCAGGTAGTAGGACTCTTTCAAATCATCGATGGTCTCAAAGGGATGCTGAAGCATCAGGTCAAAGGTGCCCCAGAATACCCCGGCTTTTTGGATGTTGGCCACAGCGTTGATCACATCCTCCTGGGTCTCGTACCGGTGGAACACGTCCTTGCGCACCCGCTCGCTGCCGGACTGGATGCCCATAATCACCTCGGTAAGCCCCACCTTTTTCAGGGTAGTAAGCATGTCCAGCTTCACCATTTTCGGGTGGGACCAGATGGTAAAGGGCAGATGGATATACTTGTCGTACTCTGCGGCGAATTCCTCTACCCAGCCGGGGATGTTGGGGAAGATCTCGTCATAGAAGTGGACGAACACAATGTTTTTGCAGATTTCCTTGGCCTTGCGCAGCTCCTCCATAACGCTTTTTACCGACCGGCTGCGCACCCCTTTCACGCCCTTGGGCAGCATCCGCCGCAGGTTCACACAGCAGCAGTATGAACAAGTAAAGGGACAGCCCCGAGAGGCAATCACCTCGTAACTGCGGGTGTCCAGCTGGGGGTCGCCGGGAACCAGGGCGTCGTTTTCAATCAGGCAGGCGTCCATGCACTGGATGGCGGGCAGGCCATAGCCGTCCACATCGTCCAGAATATCGCCAATTTCGTTGACCTGTACCCCATCCCCCTCTTTATAGGCCAGGGAGGGGATTCCCTTATAATCTGTCTGATTTGCCAGGGCGTCTGCCAGCCGGCAGATGGCGTGCTCGCCGTCGGAGCGGATCACAAAGTCCGCGCCCCGCTCCAGCAGCTTTTCCGGGAACATGGTGGCATAGGCCCCGCCGCAGAGCAGAGGCGCCCGGGTAGCCTGTTTTACGCTGTCCATCACCTGGTAGACTGTGTCCAGGTACATGGAGCTCATCACCGAAAGCCCCACCATCACAGGCTTGCAGGCGGAGATGGTCTCCCGCAGCAGGGCCAGCTCTTTTTCCGTGGTGGGCTTGGGGTGGACGCTGTTGAAATCTTTATAAAAAATATTTTTCACATGGTAGCCGGCCTGCTTCAGGGCCAGGAATCCGGAGGCGAA
>JAAWSH010000039.1 GCA_022801475.1 Acutalibacter sp.
GGGCGGATGATGACGCGGCGGTGCTGGGGGAAATCTTTATCAACCTGACCCGGCGGCTGAAGGAGGACCAGGGCGTGGCCAATGTGGGCCAGGTGAATACAGCCCTGGCCGGGGGCGACCCCAAAAAACTGCGCAGCCACCACATGATTTTGCTGGTGAAGAACAACACCGGGCTGAAAAATCTGTACAGGCTTATCTCCAACGGCCACCTGCAAAACTACTACCGCCACCCCCGCACCCCTAAAAGCCTGCTGAACCAGCACCGGGAGGGGCTGCTGGTGGGCAGCGCCTGTGAGGCGGGGGAGCTGTTCCAGGCTATGATCAAAGGCGAGAGCTTTGAAAACTTGTGCAAGATTGCCCAGTACTATGACTTTTTAGAGATACAGCCCATTGGCAACAATATGTTTATGGTGCGGAACGGCGACACCGACGAAGAGGGCCTGCGGGAATATAACCGCACCATTGTGCGCATCGGCGAAAAGCTGCACAAGCCCGTGGTGGCCACCTGCGACGTGCACTTTAAGGACCCCAAGGACGCGGACTACCGCCGGGTGATTATGCACGGCTTTGCCGACGGCGACCAACAGGCGCCCCTGTACATGCATACCACCCCGGAGATGCTGAAGGAGTTCGCCTACCTGGGCAAGGAAAAGGCCTATGAGGTGGTGGTGGAGAACACCAACAAAATCGCCGATATGGTGGACCGGGTGCGCCCAGTGCCCAACGGCAACTTCCCCCCCTTCATTGAGGGGGCCCAGGAGCAGCTGGTAGATATTACCTGGCGGCGGGCCAAGGAGCGCTATGGCGACCCCTTGCCGGAGATTGTGGAGGCCCGGCTGAACAAGGAGCTGGGATCCATTATCAAGCACGGCTTCTCGGTGCTGTACATGACCGCCCAAAAGCTGGTGGCGGATAGCGAAGAGCACGGCTATTTGGTGGGCTCCCGGGGCTCGGTGGGGTCCAGCTTTGTGGCCAGTATGTCCGGTATCTCCGAGGTGAACCCTCTCGAGCCCCATTATGTCTGTCCAAACTGCAAGCATAGCGAATTCATTACTAACGGCAGCTACGACTCCGGTTTTGACCTGCCCCCCAAGGACTGCCCCCACTGTGGCACGGCCATGGACCGGGACGGCCACACCATCCCCTTTGAGACCTTTTTGGGCTTTGACGGCGACAAGGTGCCGGACATTGACCTGAACTTTTCCGGCGAGCAGCAGAGCAGCTCTCACCGGTTTACCGAGGTGCTCTTTGGCCGGGACAATGTGTTTAAGGCCGGCACCATTGCCACTGTGGCGGAAAAGACCGCCTTTGGCTACGTAAAGGCCTACGCCGAGGAGCGAAGCCGTACCCTGCACAACGCCGAGATGAAGCGGCTGGCCCTGGGCTGCACAGGGGTAAAGCGCACCACGGGCCAGCACCCTGGAGGTATGATCGTCATTCCCCGGGGCATGGAGGTGTACGATTTCTGCCCGGTGCAGCATCCGGCCAACAAGCAGGACAGCGACAACATCACCACCCACTTTGACTTCCACTCCATCCACGACAACGTGTGCAAGCTGGACGAGCTGGGCCACGATGTGCCCACCATCTACCACTATCTGGAGGAGTACACGGGCATCCCGGTGATGAAGGTCAGCATGAGCGATCCGAAGGTCATGAGCCTGTTCGAGTCCCCGGCGGCCCTGGGGGTGACCCCAGAGGACCTGGACGGGGTAAAGACCGGCACCCTGGGTCTGCCGGAGCTGGGCACCCCCTTTGTGCGGGGAATGCTGGACGAGGCCAAGCCCCGCACCTTCGCGGACTTTTTGCAGATTTCGGGGCTCTCCCACGGCACGGACGTGTGGCTGGGCAATGCCCAAGAGCTGATCCACAACGGCACCTGCACCATCTCGGAGGTCATCGGTACCCGGGATAACATTATGGTCTACCTGTTAAACAAGGGACTGGAGCCCAAAATGGCCTTTAAGATTATGGAGATCGTCCGCAAGGGCAAGGCGGGCAAGCTGCTGACCCAAGAGCATATCGCCGCCATGAAGGAGCATGACGTGCCCCAGTGGTACATCGACAGCTGCTATAAGATAAAGTACATGTTCCCCAAAGCCCATGCGGCGGCCTATATGATCGCGGCCCTGCGGCTGGCCTGGTACAAGGTGCACACCCCGGTGGAGTTTTACGCCGCGTACTTTACGGTGCGCAGCACGGACTTTGACGGGGTCACCGCCTGCAAGGGCCACGAGGCGGTGCGCCGGAAGATGAAGGAGATTGACCTGAAGGTGAAGAACCGGGAGGCCAGCCCCAAAGAGGCCAGCGAGTTCGACACCCTACAGCAGATCAACGAGATGATGGCCCGGGGGGTCCAGCTGCTGCCCGTGGACCTGTACCAGTCCCATGCCACCCAGTTCAAGGTGGAGGAGGGAAAGATCCGCCTGCCCTTTTCCAGCCTGGGCGGCGTAGGCGAGGCAGCGGCGGCCAGCCTGTGGGAGGCCGCCAGCGATGGGGAAGAATATATCTCAGTAGAGGACCTGCAAAGCCGCGCTAAGGTCAGCAGCGCGGTGATGGACATTCTCCGGGAGGTAGGGGCTCTTAGCTCCCTGCCGGAGAGCAGCCAGGTGACGCTGTTTTAGGGGAGTGGCGGGTGACTAAACCCGCGCTGTTCCGGCGGGGGAACAGAAAAGGCCCTGTCGGCAGACGAGACTCAGAGCCCAAGAGTTGGCAAAAACGCTCCACAGCCGGAGGGGGAAGCTCCCCGGTTACTTGACAAAGCCAAGTAATGGGACCGTTCTAACCTGACCGGACCCAGCCGATTTTATCGGCAGGCAAGACCCCAAACATCGTGAATAAATACTTGTTTGAGACACCTTCTAAAAAATATCGGAGGGAAAAAATGCGCACACTCATCAAGCCCCAGCGCCTGCGCCGGGGAGACACGATAGCTGCCCTCTCCCTTTCTGGTGGCCGTGCCGGAGACCAGGACCTGCTCTGGCGGTATCAGATGGGGAAAAAGCGGCTGGAAGAGGCCTTTGGCCTGAAGGTGGTGGAGACACCCCACGCCCTGCGGGGCAGCCAGTATCTGTATGAGAACCCCCGGGCCCGGGCGGAGGATCTGCTTTGGGCCATGGAAAACCCCCAGGTTCAGGGCATCATCGCCAATATGGGCGGAGACGACTCTTACCGGCTGCTGCGCTATATAGACCCGGCGGTGATTCGGGCCCACCCCAAGGTTCTGATGGGGTACTCGGATATCACCACGGCCGGTATGCTGTTTTTCTATGCCGGGGTTATGAGCTACTACGGCCCCAATCTGCTTACGCCCATTGCCCAGCCGGGAAGGCTGGACCCGTATACCAAGCGGGCGGTGGAAAGGGCGCTGTTTTCTGGGGAGATCATGGGCTCGATAGAGCCCTGTACCCGCTACACTCCCATTGAGTGGCGGGACCTACCCGAGGAGGAGATCATTTGGCAAGAAAACCCCGGGTACCAGGTGCTTCAGGGCAGGGGAAAGGTCCGGGGGCGGCTGCTGGGGGGATGTCTGGGTCCCTTGCAGCAGATTATGGGGACGGAGATATTCCCCAGGAAAGAGGACTGGCAAGGAAGCATTCTATTTATAGAGAATGGCACGCCTTACGGCAGCAGTTTGGCGGGGCTTCACGCCTGGCGGGCCCTGGCCGCCACCGGAGCGCTGGAGGAATGCGCGGGGCTTGTTACCCCGGCCATGAGCCAGGAGGAACAGGAGACCCTAAGCCGGGTGCTGCACTGTGAAGTGGGCAGGGAGGACCTGCCGGTTTTGGTCAATGTGGATTTTGGCCACCGCACTCCTATGGCCGTTCTGCCCCAGGGGGCTTTGGCGGAAGTGGATTGTGACCAGGCGGCATTGACCATTTTAGAGAGCGGGACGGCGTAGGCGGGGGAACAGGAAGCTTGCGCGTAAAACAACGCGTTTGGACACTCTCCTGCTTTTTCTGACTTGACAAACGCAGTTTGTTATGGTAACATGTTAGCGCGATAAAGTGACGGAGGACTTATCATCATGAAAACTTATCGAAAGCTTACCCCCGAGGGTGTGCGGGACGTTCTCTTTGGCCAGTGCCGGGCCCGGTCTTGGGTACGGGAACGGCTGACCGAGATCTTTACTGCCAGGGGCTACCAAGAGGTAGTCACCCCTGGGCTGGAATTTTATGACGTGTTCAACCTGCCGGGGGCGGCTATTCCCCAGCAGGAGATGTACAAGGCAACAGACTGTAGGGGCAGGCTCTTGGTGTTCCGGCCAGACTCCACCTTGCCCATTGCCCGTATGGCCGGGGCCCGGCTCCATGGACGCAGGCTTCCGGTGCGGCTGTACTACTGTCAGAACGTCTACCGCAACTGGCCGGAGCTCTCTGGCCGCAGCCACGAGTCCGCCCAAATGGGCGTGGAACTGCTGGGGGCTGCGGGCCTGCGGGCGGACCTGGAGGTGGTCTGCGCCGCGGTGGAGGCCCTAAAGGCAGTGGCCCCCGGCTTCCGGCTGGAGCTGGGCCACGCGGGCTTTTTTAAGCTGCTGGCCTCTAAGCTGGACCTGCCTCCCCAGCAGAGGGAGGAGATACGGGCCACCATCGAGATGAAAAATTACGGCGCTTTGGACGAGCTGCTGGCCCCCCTGGGCGACAGCCCCGAGGCCCGGGCTATGCGCCGCCTGCCCCGGCTCTTCGGCGGGGAAGAGGTGCTGGCCGAGGCCGAGAGCTGGCGGCTGGACGGCAGCGCCGCCCAAACCCTGGAGTATATGCGCGGCTTGTACAACGCCCTGGGCAAGCTGGGCCTAGGAGACCGGCTGATGGTGGACCTGGGCCTGGTGCAGCGCAACGACTACTACACCGGGGTGGTGTTCAGCGGCTATGTGCAGGAGCACGGCGGGGCGCTGCTTACCGGAGGACGGTATGACGGCCTGTGCGAAAAGTTCGGCGCGGCCATGCCCGCCGCCGGGTTTGCCCTGGACCTGGACGCCGCCGCCCAGCTGCTGGAGGGCGGCCTGCCCAAGCTGGGCCCAGCGGACCTGCTGGTCCACGGGGAGCGGGGGTATGAGCTGGAAGCTCAGGAGGAGATTACCCGGCTGACCCAGGGGGGCCTGCGCTGCGAGGCCTCGGTGTGGGAGAGCCTAGAAGAGGCCATAGGGTATGCCCGGGCCACCGGCATCCTAAAGGTGCGGGTGGTAGGCACGTATCCACAAGAAATTTTGGTGGAGAAGGAAGGGGGCGCACTATGAAGCCGCTGCGTATGGCGCTGACCAAGGGACGGCTGGAAAAGTCCACCGTCCAGGTGATGGAGCGGGCGGGGCTGGACTGCGCCGCCCTGCGGGACAAGGGCCGCCGGCTGATTCTGCCTGTGGGCGAAAGCCTGGAGGCGGTGCTGGCCAAGGCCAATGACGTGATCACCTATGTGGAACACGGAGTCTGCGACCTGGGGGTGGTGGGTAAGGACGTGATTATGGAACACGGCGGGCAGTTCTTCGAGATTTTGGACCTGCGCTTTGGCCGCTGCGCCTTTGCCCTGGCCGCGCCCACGGGGTGGGACTTTTACCAAGGCTACCGGGGCAAGACCATTGCCACCAAGTACCCCAACCTGGCCAAGCGGTTTTTTCAGGGGAAGGACATGGACGTGCGGATCATTAAAATCGAGGGCTCGGTAGAGCTGGCCCCCCTGGTGGGGCTGGCGGACGGCATTGTGGACCTGGTAGAGACCGGGGCCACCCTGCGGGAGAACGGCCTGGAGGTCATTGAGCAGGTGGCGGAGGTATCGGCCCGGCTGATCGTCAACACAGCTAGCATGAAGCTGCGCAAGGGGGAGATCGAGGCCTTGGCCCGGCGGCTGGAGGAGCAGCTGTAGGGGCTTGGCCCTTTTGACAATACGAGCCTGACCGGTTTGTTTTTGTCTGTAACAGGCTTGTTTCAGTTGGAGATTTTTTGCTAGCTCTTCTCAAGGGGGATACCCCTTCTTAAAGAAACTTCCCTCCGTCTTGGGTACCGCAGTGGAGGCTTGTTCCATCCTTTACTGTTTTTCCTGTAGAATGCTCTGCTGAAATTATGTCCCTGTTTGCGCAGAGCCCCCTAAGACGGAGGGGAATTCTACAAGGGGGTTGGGGCCCCCTTTAGCGAGGAGAGGATACAAAGGAGGGGGGGAGAGCCCTCCTCCTTTGCCCCCAGCCAGCGGGAGCTGTGACAAAAAAAGAAGAATAAGCTGAAAATCACCAAGGATTAAATAGTATAAGAGGTGTATATACCATGATAAAAACCATCACTTCCACCCCAGAGGAACGGCAAAGCTTTATCGCCGCCCTCAAGTCCCGGGTGGGACGGGCCGACCCGGCCATTGAAAAGGCTGTGGCTGATATTATCGAGACCGTGCGTACCGGCGGCGATCAGGCTGTGAAGGAGTACTCCATGAAGTTCGACGGCTGGACCCCCGATGCCCTGGAACTGGGCCGGGAGGAAATGGAACGGCTCTCCGCCCAATGCGACCCGGCCTTTTTGGCCGCTTTAAAGCGCGCGGCCGCCAATATCTGGGACTTCCACCAGCGTCAAAAGCAGCAGAGCCGCATCGACGCCGCCGGGACCGGCATCCTCACGGGCCAGCGGGTGCGGGGCCTGCACTGGGCCGGGGTCTATGTGCCCGGGGGCACCGCTGGGTATCCCTCTTCGGTGCTGATGAACGTGATTCCCGCCAAGGTGGCCGGGGTGGGGGAAGTGGTTATGGCCACACCCCCTGGGCGCACTGGCCGCCCGGACCCCAACATCATGGCTGCGGCCCTGGCAGCCGGAGTAGACAGGGTGTTCCTGATGGGCGGGGCCCAGGCAGTGGCCGCCCTGGCTTTTGGTACCGAGACTGTGCCCAAGGTGGACAAGATCGTGGGCCCGGGGAATATCTTCGTGGCTACGGCCAAAAAGCAGCTGTACGGCGTGGTGGACATTGACATGATCGCCGGGCCCAGCGAGATTCTGATTTTGGCGGACCACACCGCCGACCCGGAGTTCTTGGCCGCAGACCTGATGAGCCAGGCCGAGCACGACCCCATGGCCAGCGCCATCCTCATCACTAACGACAAAAATATGGCGGAGGCCACCGTGGCCGCCCTGTACCGGCAGCTGGCGGGTCTCTCCCGCCGGGAGATCATCGAGAAATCCCTGGACGGCTACGGCGCGGTGATTGTCTGCGACCAGATGGACGAGGCAGTGGACTTTGCCAACCAGCTGGCCCCCGAGCACCTGGAGGTCTGCTGCGAGAATCCCATGGAGTACCTGGGCCGGCTGGACAACGCGGGCTCGGTGTTCCTGGGAAATTACTCCCCCGAGCCTTTGGGAGACTACTTCGCTGGGGCCAACCATGTGCTGCCCACTGGGGGCACGGCCCGGTTTTTCTCTCCCCTGTCGGTGGATGACTTTATCAAGAAATCCAGCTTCATTTATTATCCCAAGGACCAGCTGCTAAAAGCGGCGGACGACATCATCTGTCTGGCCGAGACCGAGGAGCTTACCGCCCACGCCAATTCCATCCGGGTGCGAAAGGCAAAGCATGGAAACGGTTGAGGAGGTGTTTCAGCGGCTGGAGCTGGTGAACATGGGCCGTTACCGGCTGGAGTGGATTGGCGGGAGCAAGACCGCCGCTGTGCTGTATTATCAGAAAGGGCGCAGGCGGTTTAAAATCTTCTTTGATGACAGTAATGTGGAAATTTCCCAGGAAAAGCGGTGGTTCCGGGAGAAGTTCTGGGACAGCCTGGGGGTGCGGCACTACAACCAGCCGGAGGATACCGTGGGGGATGTGTACGACACGGTGGTGTGGTGCCTGCAAGAGTTCTGCGGGTTTTCCCAGCAGTTCGGGCAGCTGCCGGAGAAGGAGGACAACGAGGCCGAGCCGGAGCCGCCGGAATCACCCGAATAAAAAATTCTCTAGAGTCTGTTTGAAAACCGGAGAAATGCTGGATTTTTGACCAAAAATGAGGGATTTCAAGGAAAAAACCGCAAGAAAGGCTACCCTCTTTCGAGGATTTTTGACACCGAAAGCTCCTTTTCTGGTCAAAACAGACAGTATTTCGGAGTTATAAAACAGACTCTAGGGTAGCAAGAGGAAACATTGCGCGGTCAAGGGGCTGGGAAGGTCTCAGCTGGTCTCGTCTGCGGACTCGGTTGGGTCAAGACAATTGCCACTGGCAATCTTCCCCGCTTCGGTCGTTGTCTGACGGTCCCCGCTGGGGACCAGCACCCGATCCGGCAGGCGGGACTGGCCCCTTGCAGGCTCCAGGAACAGAGTCCCTGGCCGCCGGAGAAACGGACGCACGCCCTTTCCGCATAGGCGCAGCCGGGTAGAAAATCGCTAATTTTTATAAATAAGGAGCAAGTCATGTACAAGCTAAACGAAAAAGCCGCGTACCTAACCGCCTACCAGCCGGTAGACGCCGGGGACTGCGTGCGGCTGGACGCCAACGAGTCTTTCTTGAACATGCCGCCGGAGATTTTGGGGCGGGCCCTGGCCCATATTACAGAAGCCGACTTTAACCGCTACCCCGACCCCGCCGCAGGAGAGCTTTGCCGGGCCTTTGCCGCCTACTATGGCCTGGCCCCCGCCGGGGTGGTGGCGGGCAACGGCTCGGACGAGCTGATTTCCGTGATTTTCCAGGCCTTTCTGCTGGCGGGCCAGGCCTTTGCCACCCTAGAGCCGGATTTCTCTATGTACGCCCATGCGGGGAAGCTCTGCGAGGCCCGGCACGTGGTCATTGGAAAAGGGAGGGATTTCTCCATTGACGTGGAAGAGGTCATCCACGTCTGTGCTCAAGAGGATGTAAAGCTGCTGATTTTCAGCAATCCCTGCAACCCCACCTCTATAGTACTGGGCCGGGAAGAGGTGCGGCGGCTGGTGAGCGCTGTAGAGGCCCTGGTGGTACTGGACGAGGCTTACATGGATTTCGCCGATGAAAGTCTGCTAGATGAGGTGGGAAAATATGACAACCTGATCATTCTGCGAACCTGCTCCAAAGCCATAGGCATGGCGGCCCTGCGGCTGGGATTTGCCGTGGCGGGGGAGAAGCTGGCCGGGGTGCTGCGGGCGGCAAAATCTCCCTATAACGTGAATGCGGTCTCACAGCTGATGGGCGCGGCGGTGCTAAGGGATAGGTCCGCCCTGGAAGAGAGCCTGGAGCAGATTCTTGCCTCCCGCCGGGAACTGTTGGCCGGGCTGGAGGCCCTGTTGGTAAAACGGCCTGGAGCTTTTGTGGTGCTGCCGTGCCAGGCCAACTTCGCGGCTCTGGTGATGGAGGAGCCGGCCGCCGCGCAGCAAAAGCTGCTAAGCCAGGGGGTGGCTGTACGCTGCACAGGGGGGCTGCTGCGTGTCACCTGCGGCGCGCCAGAGGAAAACCGGCTGTTTTTAGAAAAATTCGAAAAGGTTTTGGAGGAAATGCCATGAGAGAGGCCAGCATCCACCGGCAGACTGCCGAGACGGACATTACCCTGACCTTAAATCTGGACGGGGGCGGGCATAATATTTGCACAGGTATAGGCTTTTTTGACCATATGCTCACCGCCCTGGCGGTGCACGGGGGCCTGGGCTTGACTGTAGAGGCCCGGGGCGACCTGGAGGTGGACTGCCACCACACCGTGGAGGATGTGGGCATTGTTCTGGGCCAGGCCCTGGGGCGGGCTCTGGCGGATAAGACCGGGCTGCGGCGGTACGGCCACGCCTTTATTCCCATGGACGAGGCGCTGGCCTTTTGTGCAGTGGACCTAAGCGGTAGGCCTTTTCTGGTGTTTTCG